>CAIQQO010000497.1 GCA_903873965.1 uncultured bacterium | reverse complement strand
CGGGTGGGGTTGCGCTGCGCGTCATACTCGCAGCGCCCGCGCGAGGCGTACCAGTGGTAAAGCCCGTCTTGCCCCTTGCGCCTGAACGTGGCGGTTTCATCTTTCCCGCTCATCACGGCGCGCTGATGCTGCTCGATCAGGAGATGGCGATCATCGGGATGAACTTCCAGCCGGTTCGCGTCCAGCGAAATGCTCAATACTGGCGCATGCTCCGGTCCCTCATCCGAGGTTGATGCGATCTTCGTGTTCATCGTCGCGATATCCACTTCCCACGTGCTGACGCCGCCCACGTGCATGGCCAGCGCCAGTTTGGCTTCAGATGCCTTGCGCTCGGAAATGTCACTCACACTGCCGATGATCGCACCCATTTGTCCTGCTGCATCGCGCATGACGGTGAACTGATCCATCAGCCAGTGATAGTGGCCGTCTTTGTGCTTGAAGCGGTATTCATGTTGATAGGTTGCGCCAGGAGCGCCTGCCCGCGCCTCGGCAAATACGCGCCTGATTGACGCCATATCGTCGGGGTGGGACAAATCCATAAAGGCTTTCGCAGGCATGTTCACTATCTCGTCCATGGTATAGCTGAATATGCCCGAACAAACCGGGCTCATATAGTCGAAGGCATTGGTTAGCGCATTGCGTTTATACGACGCAGCCGTGGAATTTTCCAACACCTCGCGGAAACGGTCATCGCTCGCGCGCAAGGCCATTTGCGTCCGCTTGCTCTCCGTGATGTTTCGCAGGGTCGCCTGGATGACGGGGGCGCCATCGTAGGTGATCTTAGCGCCATGGACGTCCACGTCGATGATCGCGCCATCGAGCTGGATATGTCTAAACTCTCCATGGGGCACGCTGATGCCCTGCACAAGCACACGATTTATGCGCTCTTGGGCGCGTTGACGATCCTCCGGGTGCACCCGATCCAACATGGGGCGGCCGATCAGGTCTTGCGTCGTCGCAGCGCCATACAAGGTCACGGCAGCCGGGTTGACGTAGAGGATGATGCCGTCGCGATGGATGACAATCGCATTGGGCGCTTGCTCAATCATGGAGCGGTAGCGTTCCTCGCTGTCGCGCCATTTCGTTGCCATTTGGTCCGCCATCTGCCGCGCATTGATATTGGTTCTGAGCATGGCAATAATGAGCCCAAACAAAAGCAGGCTGATGCCCAGCCCGCCGAACAAGACAAGCCATACCTTTGTGTAATCCACGGCCGATGCCAACCCGCCAGGCTGGGAGAAGCGCAAAGTCCAGCGCTGCCCGGCGAAATTGACGGGCGATAACCTTGTCACCGGCGCAAGGGTAGCCAGCGCAGCACCCGCGTTAGGGTGGCTGTCATAGAGCAACGTATCCGTGGATGCCACATCACTATCGTAGATTTGCAGCGAGATGCGTTGATCGACGTACAAGGTGTTCCAGCCGCCCAGGGTGCCGCTCATCATATCCGTCATGCGGTAGGGGCTGTAGACCCAGCCCAGGAGGGCGGCGCGGCGCTGTTCGACCGTATCGATCGGCCAGCCATGCCGATAGACCGGGGCATACATCAGCGTGCCGGCCTGGACATCCTCGTTAGTCTCCTGTACCAGCGTGACCTTGCCCGACAGCACGACGGTATTCTCATCTCGCGCCCGCTCCATGGCGGCGCGTCGGACGGGTTCGGAGAACATGTCATAGCCAAAGGCGCGCAAGTTACGATCTGAAAAAGGTTCGAGGTAGATGATGGAGGAATAGATAGCCCGTTCGCCTGTGGGTCTGACCGCATATTCCGGGAAGCCTTCGCT
>CAIQQO010000496.1 GCA_903873965.1 uncultured bacterium | reverse complement strand
CACCGTTCACTGCCCTGAATCACGCAAAGCCATTTCACGGTTGAAGAGTGCCTCTCGTGGACTTGGCTCCATCGACTCCATCGATTCGGAATAGCTACAACAACGTCGTTAGCAGCGCCCTTCGGACTTGCGCCTTTTTGCCTTTCGCGGAGCGCGCTGAGATGGATATCCTCATATATTTTTTTAGTGCATAGTAGTAGAGCGGTTGAAACTGGGGATAAACCTGAATTGACCTGTATATGGTGGTTAATCTTCTGATGAACCTGTATATACTGCTTTTTTTGTTGTT
Source organism: uncultured bacterium (assembly GCA_903873965.1). GTDB lineage: Bacteria > Chloroflexota > Anaerolineae > J036 > Brachytrichaceae > CAIXPS01. The sequence goes on along the minus strand of CAIQQO010000496.1, from coordinate 16,466 downwards.
GCAGAGGTGATGCGTGTGGCTGTCTTGTGGAATGTTGTGTGGGTGAAAAAGCCAGCCCGGTGGAGTTACCCGTATATGTGGCGTTCTATAGCGCACCAAACCTGATGGTATTGACAGCCTGTTTAAAACCGGCTGTGTGGAGATGTGGATAAACCGGTTAGTAGGGCATATGTGGCGGTAAATGGAAATGGCCACCGACGATATGCACAGTTTGCATCCACACCCCCTGTGGGTAAGCTGTTATTTGCTGTTGATGATCTGTGTAAGAACCGGTGATGATATGATCCTAGGAAGTTGATATCAATCAGGAACAATGCAAAAACGAATCTTTAGCCACGTCCCGGCATTGCTTTTAGCTTGTTTTGTGGCTGCCTGTACCGCAGCGACGCCACAAACCGGTGTTGTTCAGGACATGTCGCGCGCAACAGGCACATCGATCGTTGTCAATATAGTCGTCCCGCAACGCAGCACTCAGCAACCTGAGGCGCGCCCTGTTGTGTCTACCCAGCCAGCACAGCGACCGCCGGACAGTTTGGCGACGCCAACGGCTGGGGTGGCTATTACATTGACGCCACAAGCGGCCACCAACCGCTTGATCGAACTAACGCCGCAGCCTATCACGGCTACAACAGGACTCACGGCGACGGAAGTGTTCACCGACACCGCTGTGCCGGAACCGCTTGCGGAGATCGATCTGCCGCGCGGCACGATAAACATCGCGTTACTCGGCGTCGATGCGCGCCCAGGCCTGGGCTTTGCCAACACGGATGTAATCATGATCGCCAGCATCAACCCTGAAGCGCCTGCTGTGACGTTGCTGTCTATCCCGCGCGACACGCTGGTCTATATTCCCGGCTGGCGTTCAGCCAAAGCCAACATGGCCTATTCGCGCGGCGGCGCCGATCTGTTCAAGCAGATGATCAAGTACAACTTCGGCATCAACGTGGACTATTACGCGATGGTGAACTTCAATGGCGTGGTGGATGCGGTCGATACGCTGGATGGGGTCAGCATTGTGGCGACATGTCCGCTCTACCAGGTGTTCCCGAAAGACCCGTATTACATGGCCAACGATGCCACGCCGATGACCGTCACGAACGTTTACACCGACACTTTCACCGATGAGGTGTGGACGCCCGGCATGGCTGTGCCCACTGCCACCATCGACATCAAGTCCCCAGGCGTCTATACGCTCGATGGCATCACGGCGCTGGCCTATGTGCGGGCGCGATATGGCGTGCCGGGCGGCGACGTCGATCGCGGACGGCGCGAGCAGCGCTTGCTCCGTGCGTTGTTGACAAAGGCAAAGCAGATCAACGCCATTGCTCGCATCCCGCAACTGTACGCCCAGTTTACGCAGGACATCAAGACCGACTTGAATATCGAGAACATGTTGTATTTTGCCGGCATGGCTAATCGTTTTAGCGATGGCGTGATCCGCAGCCGTTACATTGATCCGGTAGGGCTGCAGGCAGCCAGTTTTCCAGAGATTGGCTCAGTGTTGGTCCCCGATCGCGCCAAACTGCACGACTACATCCAGCAGGCGCTATTCGTAGCCTTGAACCAGCGCCCGAATGAGGGTATCCCCATTGAGGTGTGGAACGCGACGGGCGATCCGGACTTTGGCATCGTGGCCGCTGACCGGCTGGCTGAACTTGGTTTCGTGATTTCCGTCGTGAAACCGGCGCAAGAATATGCTGCCCGCACCAAAATACTCGACTTCACCACAACTCGCAAGGGCAGCGCTTTGCCATTGTTGCAACGCACCTTCAGAATCAGGGATGAACAGATCGAGGCACAACCGAACAAGGATGGTCCGCGCTACCGAATCATCGTCGGGTCGGATTTCAACCCTTGCTATTACGATAACGGCGATATCGTCCCCATTCAAATTCCTACGCCGGTTTTCTCCCCGACGCCGCAAAATTGAACCGCGGTCTTCGCTGCAGGCAGAACCGCGCTGTTTTTCTCGCTCCACGGTTCGATCCTTTGCGTTCTTCGTCTCTTTGCGGTTAAATAGCCGGGTGAAAGTCTCCCGCCTGGCGTCTATGTGCGCCACTTTATGCACTTGCCTTGCATTGGCCGCATGCACGCGATCGACTGCCAGTATTGCGGTGACGCGCATCAATACGACTGTGGGAGCCACCACCGAGGTGGCTGCGGGCACCGACATGTCCTCGAACGCAACAGATTCCGCGTCGGAAAATGAGATTGCCGTAATACGTCCCACGCCCGATCTCGATCCGCTGCGCAGCGTGTCATCGAGCGGTACAGTGACCGCTACCTACACGGTGCGCGCTGGGCAGACACTGGGTAGCATCGCACTGGCGCTCGGCATGACTGTGGCGGATTTGCAGCGCATGAACGGCATGACTGCAGGTTCGACCAGCTTGCAGGTGGGGCAGACGCTCAAGTTTCGTTTGCCGATCAAGGATCATGCGCCTGCGCTCAAGTTAGTTCCCGACAGCGAAGTGGTGAACAGCCCGACAGCAGCGCAATTCGATGTTGCTGCCTTTATGGTTGGACACAATGGCTATCTCAACCGCTACAGTGAGAAATTCGACGGTAAGACTATGCACGGGGTGCAGATTGTGCAACGGGTGGCCGAACAACTCAGCGTGCATCCGCGCCTTCTGCTGGCGCTGCTGGAATATGAAGGTGGCTGGGTGGATAACCCGTCGCCCGTGGGAACGCACCTTGCCTATCCGCTTGGCGTTACCACCTCAGATCGCCGGACGTTCGCCAGACAACTGTACTGGGCAGGCGCACGGCTGAATGAAGGTTATTACGGTTGGCGGCTGGCTACGAGGTTGTGGGTGCAGTTCTCCGATGGCGGCAAGGCCTACATGGGCGATGGTATCAACGCTGGAACAGCGGGGTTGCAAAACTACCTTGCAGCGGCGAATACGCGTGGGAATGCAGCTGGCACGATGGGCGAAAAAGGCTTCATTCAGACGTACAAACGATTGTTTGGCGACCCGTGGCAGTTTGATCTTGGGCAACTGGTGCCGGATGGGCTGGAACAACCTGATTTGGCGTTGCCGTGGGCGCAGGGCGAGACGTGGCTGATCACAGGCGGACCACACGCGACATGGGGCATCGGGTCGCCATGGGGCGCGGTGGATTTTGTACCATCGGGTTCATCCGGTTGCGGATCGTTACCGCCGTTTGCGACGGCACTGGCACCGGGAGTCATCGCCCGCAGTGTCAATGGCGAGGTCGTTCTGGCGATGGATCCGAGCGGCGACGAACGGATTGGCTGGAGCATCTTCTACATGCACATGGGTACCCCCGATCGCGCCAAAGTCGGCGATCGCGTCATCACTGGCGCGCCCATCGGACACCCTTCGTGTGAAGGCGGTGCGTCGACCGGATCACATTTGCATCTGGCGCGCAAGTACAACGGCGAGTGGCTCACGACGGGCGAAATCCCCTTTATGATGAGTAGTTGGACGGTGGCGGAAGGGCCGCAGGAATATGACGGCTCGATATCAAACGGGACGTTGACGCGGCAGCCATGCCAGTGTAAGGATCTGGAGACGAACGGGATCGGGTGGTAGGGAAACGGGCGTTCTGTTTCTTTTATTTATGTTGCGATACCTTAACATAAGCCTCATAACCCATTAACACAAGCATTTCACTGCCATGCTACACTCACTTGAGAAACATTGACTAAGGAGAGCGCTATCATGGCCTTCAGAAAAGACCGCTCGAAAACAACCAATCCAGTTACCGATCCGGCCAATGGCAATCCGGCTACCTCCAATGCCGACTACATCGTTCAGATTGACGACGTGCATAAAAGCTACGTGATGGGCAAAGAGGCGGTGCCAGCCCTGCGCGGTATCACGCTTAATGTCCGGCGCGGTGAAATTCTGTGCCTCATGGGTCCCAGCGGAAGCGGCAAAACGACCATGCTCAACATCATCGGCGGGCTCGATTCAGCCAGCCGCGGGCATGTTTACGTCGACGCACAAAACATCATCGTGTTGAACGAAGAGAAACTCGCTTCGCTGCGGCTGCGCAAGATGGGGTTTGTCTTCCAGAACTTCAACCTTCTGAGCAACTTCACTGCACTGGAAAACGTGCAGGTGCCGATGGTCTTGATTGGCCGGCGCAGTACCAAACGCGCCCAGGAACTGTTGCGATTGGTCGGTCTTGCTGACCGCATGGGGCACTATCCGAGCGAGCTTTCGGGCGGTCAGCAGCAACGCGTGGCCATTGCGCGCGCACTCGCTAATGACCCACCCCTGCTGATTGGCGATGAGATGACGGGCGACCTTGACACAGCCACCTCGTACGAAATCATGACCTTGCTGGTCACGCTTAACAAGGAACACGGCACCACGATCGTCTTCGTAACGCATGACCCGCGTATGAGTGTATTTGCGCACAGGGTCATTCATATGAACGATGGGAGATTGGCCGACGAAGTGGTCAACCCTGCGCCAGCCACGCACAATCCATTAATGGAAACCGCTGGCGTCATCCATTGAATACCATGCTACAGCTTGAGAAGGTTAACTATGGGTTTGAAATATGTATTGAAGTCGATGATGCGACGCAAACTACGCACCCTCATCATCGCGCTTGCTCTCACAGTGGGCGTGGCATTGGTGGGCGCCTTACTGGCGCTAGTCGATACGCAGCGCCAGTTCAGCATTCAAACAGTCGGCGCGCAAACAGGCGGCTATGATTTAAGCATTACCCGCAGCGACCTGGCCGATACACCTTTTTTTGACATCAACGAAGTCGAGGCATTGGCGCGTAGCGCCTATCCCTCCATCAATTCAGCCGCCATCTTCTCGCGTATCCAGACCAGCGTTGAAGCACGCAAGGCAGGCGCACTAGACGGGCAATCCATTACCTTTGTTGCCATTCAACCGGGCGCCGATAACCTGGTCAGCGTGGTCGATAGCAGCGCCACCAGTCGTGGCGGTACGAGTATTCTGGGCATCCGCATCGGGAATGTGGGCGGAGGAGGACGCGGCGGCGCGGGAGGTGGCGTGCGCATAACGGGTGGCGGCGGTGGTCAAGGACCAGGCGGGCAGGGAGGTCCACCCAACCAGGGACAAGGCAATCCGAATTATGGCGCGAATGGGAACAGCGCCGGCGATTTTGGAAGCGGCGCCTTCACGGCGCGCGGCAGCGGAGGACAATTTCCACCCAGCCCTGGTGCCATCTACCTTGACAGCACCACGGCTGGCACACTCGGTGTCCGCGTTGGCGACCAGGTGCTGATGTCATACGCCCTGCCCACACCGCGTGAGGTAGGCAAGACTCTCATCACCGGCACAAGTACACCACGCATCGAAGCGACCTTTACCGTGGCCGGCATCGGCGTGTTGAACGGTCTGAGCAGCAACACCTCCAACCCCGTCATCATGCGCATGGACGACGCGCAGACATGGCTCGGACAAGCTGGGCAAGCGAATCAACTCCTCATCGTATGGCAATCCAGCACAGCCGGAACCAGCGATGCGCGCGTCGCCGTGACGCAAGCGCGCGATGTCGGGCAGCAGGTGCGCAATGAACTGCAATCACAACTAGGCGACACCTATGTCGTCAGTCTGCCAAAATATACCCGGCTTGAAAATACGGCTCAAAGCTACGCCTTCACGCAGATTTTTATCACGCTGTACGGCCTGCTCAGCATCGGCATCGTCGGCTTGATGGTCAATGCGTTGATGACCACGACCGTGACCGAAGCCAAACATGACCTCGCTGTGTTGCGCGTGCTGGGATCGCCGCGCAAGTTCCTGTATCAGATCGTTATCATCGAAGTCGTCCTACTCGGCATCGTGGGCGTGGTCATTGGCATACTGCTGGGGCGATTCATTAACGATTATGCCATGGTGCCGTTAATTTTAGCCAACCTCGACCTGCCAGCCGGTGTGCGAGCGGATTGGACACTGCAGACGGTGCTGATCCCGACTGCCATCACCACCGCTGTCCTCGCCATTGCGACGATATCGCCAGCCCGCGCGGCAGCGGCGACCAAAGTTATGGTGGTGCTTAATCCTGCCGCAGCCGACCAACCTACATTAGAAGACCTGGCCAAGCTGCGCGAGCGCCGCGCCGACAGTGGGTTGCTGGTGGCGGGGCTGGTGTTGCTGGCTTTCAGCGGCGTCATCCTTATCATTATCCCGACGGTACTGACGCCGGGAAACGCAAGTGGTCAAACGACGGTTTACCTGGTGTCGCTGTTGCTGATGGTGGTCGGCGTCTCGCTGCTGTTCTATTTCGCCACCAACCCGCTTGAACGGGTATTGATCTTCTTCTATGGACTGATCAACCGCAAGGCGGCTTTTTTTGCCGGGCGTTATGCCATGCGTGGCAAGGGGCGCAATGCACTCATATCGCTGATGGTGGTGATGAGCGGTGTACTGCCATGCCTGCTGGCGACGCAGCTTGCGCTGCAGGAAGCCAATATCGAAACAGATTCGCGCTTCAACAACGGCGCGCCGTTGATTGCCTCCACGCGCGCAGGCGGTGATCGGTTCGCCATCTTCCGCCGCAACGAACGCGCGACGGCCAATCTGAGTGACACGGATATAGCGGCCATCAAAGCACAAAGCGGCATCGACACCGTCATTGGCGTTGCCGATGGGCTGCAGGGTATGCAGGTCAGCGACCAGATTGCACTGCGCACCGCGCGCGTCAGTCTGATTGGCGTGCAGGGCGACCTGAACCAGGTGTTGTATACCAGCCTGTTTCGCTGGACAGAGGGCGACAGTGCGGCGCTGCTCAGTATTGTCACGGACCCGGATGCCGCGATCATTTCGCAAGGACTGAGTGAAGCACTGGACTTGCATATGGGCGATACCTTGCTGGTGCAAGGTGCGGGCAGCGATCATTCGCGCATGATGACTATCGCGGCAGTCGCGTCGCGCATACCGGGGTTCAGCCGCTACTTCACGCGCAACCGCAGCGACGCCAACAACAGCGGCATTTTCATCAACCTTGAAACGTACCGCGAGTTGCAGAATAATCCGAGCAGGGGTTCTGTTGACCTGACTGCCCCACTGTTGACCACGCTGTATGCCACGTTGAAGCCGGGGACGAACGAGAGCCGGCTGTTGATTTCATTGCGCAACACCCTGGGCAGCCAGAATGACATGACCGTTATAGCCACATCGGAACAGGTGGCGCAGGCGCGCGTCAGCCTCGAACAGAACCGCATCTATATCATCCTGCTCACCGGGCTGTCGATGGTGACGGCCATTTTCGGCGTGCTGGCCGTGATGTACACTGCCGTGATGGGCAGGCGCATCGAGATCGGCATGTTGAAAGCCATCGGCGCATCGAAAGGCGCGTTGCGCGGCGCGTTCATCGGCGAGGCGCTGGTCACTACACTGGCCGCGGGCGTGGCAGGCATCATCGCGGGCACGATCCTGGGTTACGCATTCGAGGTCAGCCAGCGGTTGCAAAACGACCAGCCGATCCTGCTGGCCTTCGATTTCACCACCGCCGGGTTGATTGTGACGCTGGTCTGTATCGCGGCTGTTTTCAGCGCCGCACTCGCCACGCAGCCCGTTATTCGCCAGAAAGCAATTCGCATATTGCGTGAAAGATAAATTGAGGTCAGCGCCATGGGCGTAAAACGTAAAGCGTGAAATGTGAAGCGTGATACATCATTCCAGCAAAAGAGTGGAGAGCCATTAAATATGAACAACAAAATAGCTGCAGACAAGGGGCTAAGAACAATGTCTGACACAGAGTCAACTGCTGACTCCGTGTCAGCAATCAGAGATAATGTGGCTGTGGGCGGCATTCCGAAAGTACTTGGCATGATCGGGCTGACGTGTCTGCTGGTCGCTTGCCAAAGCACACCGGCGCCGGAACCCACATCCGCAGTCAGCCGTAACCGCACCAGCGCAACGCAGACAGGCGCACAGGCTGCGCCTGCGGCACAAGCCACCGTGGCGCCCGCGCTGACCGTCGCCGTGGACGGCGCACTGGCGCTAGCCAAACCTTTAATCACCCTGTCCTTTGAAAGCAGCGGCGTCATCAGCACGGTTCTGGTCTCTCCGGGCAAAACAGTGAAGAAAGGCGATGTGATGGCAGAGATCGACGGCGCAATACTCGATACCGCCGTACAAAAGGCACAGGAGCAACTTGCCTTGAAACAGGCCCAGATCGACAGCAGCCTGGCGCCCCCGCAACAGACCGACATCGACGCGGCAAAGGCGGCATTAGCGACAGCTTATGCCTCGTACAACGAACTGAAGCAGGGACCGAGCGCGATTGATGTCGATTCCGCATTGCGCGCATGGAACCAGTCAAAGAACTCGCTGTATTCAAACCAGGTTGGACGTGATCAAACGTGTGGCATCAAACCAGGTTACTCGTCAGCAGAAGACTGGAAGCAGGCGCTGACACACCTTGGCTGCAAGCAGGCGGATATGAGTGTGCAATCATCCGAGACTGGTGAACGTAACGCGCATCAGGCATACATCGACGCGCAAGCCGGGCCGACGCAGGAAGCTCTGACGAAGTCGTGGACCGGCGTGGTGCAGGCGCAATCCAGCTTGGACAAATTGCTGGCCGGCGTGAGCGATGCGCAAAAGAAGGTGTATGACCTGCAACTGGAGCAGGCCCGACTTACCATCGACCGCGCAAAACGCGACCTCACCAAGCGCCAACTGATATCGCCTTGTACCTGCGTCGTCCAGGATGTGACGCTGGTGCCGGGCGCTGCTTCAGGCGGCAATGTCACACTGCTTGACGTTTCGCAGGGTGCCGTGCGATTCCAGACCAGCAACCTCAACGAGCGCGACGTAGTCAACATCGAACCCGGCCAGGCAGCCACGTTGCGGCTGAAGGCTTTCGAAAAGGCCTTTACGGGCAAGGTACTCGCCATCGTGCCGGCATCGTCTGGGACGCTGGGCACGGTTGCGCTGTACACTGCGATCATCGCCATCGACCCGGGCAGTGACATGCTGCTGCCAGGGATGACGGGCCAGGCATCGATCAACCTGAGCACGGCTTCCAAGTAGCAATAGGTCGAGAGTACGCGACAAGCGGAGAACCATTAACCATGCATATACTAAAAGCCAATGCTATTGTGATCGGGCTATCCTGCCTGCTGGCGGCCTGCACCGCCACGGCCACGCCACAGGCGGCGCAAGTGCAGTCTCCTAATCAGCAACGCACACGCGTCACGCCTACAGCCGGCGCCATCGAAACGCAACTGAAAGTGGCTGTAGACGGCGTGCTGGTGCAGGCAGCGCCCTCGGTCAACGTGGGATTTTCACTGAGCACCAAGGTGACGGCGATTACCGCAACGCTGGGGCAGGCCGTGAAGAAAGGCGATGTGCTGGCGACGGTGGATGACACGACGCTGCAGGACGCCATCGTTGACAAACAACTGGCGCTCAAGCTGACCGAAGCCAACATCGCGGTGCAGAACGCGCCGCCCTCAGAAGCCGACATCGCCTCGGCCCAGGCAGCGCTCAATGCTGCTTATGCCTCGTACAAGACGGCAGCCAATCCCAACACGCAAACAGCCATTGAGAAAGCCAAGACCAGCATCGACAGCGCGTGGCGATCCTACCTGTCTGCGCAGCTCAGCCGCGACGTCGCCTGCGGCAAAAGCGGCGGACTCGATGCGCCCGGCTGTAAAACGGCATCGGCCTCATTTGGCAACGCCTTTGAAGGCTGGCTGAGCGCGCGCAATGCTTACCAGAAAATACTGCAACCGCCAACGCAAAGCAGCCTGTCGCAGGCAGCCTCAGGCATCACATCCGCCCAGACCAAGCTGGATGCGCTCAAGGCCGGTACGGCAGAAACGCAAATCAAGATTGACGAGGCGCAGGTGAACCAGGCCAAAGCCGACCTCGCCCGCGCGCAGAGCGACCTGATCAAGGCGCAACTGATATCGCCGTGCAACTGCGTCGTGCAGGCCGTCAACATTGTGGTCGGGGTGACACCGCCGGCGCCCGCATTGACTCTGGTCGATCTATCGCGCATGCAGTTCAAGACGACGAATCTCACCGAGCGTGATGTGGCGAAGATCAAGATCGGCGCCACGGTTGCAGTCCGGATAAAGGCCTACACAGACGTGTTCACAGGCAAGGTCAGCGCAGTTCTGGCGCAATCCTCGGGCACGCAAGGCTCCGAAGCGATATACACAGTGCTGATCGACTTGGATGCGACGCCAAAGAAAGTGTTGCCGGGGATGACAGGTCAGGCTGAGATTACGATGTAATCGCTGTTCTGATGAAGACGTACAGCGCTTACCGCACTTCAATAAGCCGTGCGGCAAGCGCTGTATATAAGGCCAGAAGTTGAATTTACCGGGCTGGAATCACACCCAATTGCTGCATCAGTCCCAGCGCGTTGGTTGTCTGCCATTCGGCGACGACTTTGCCATTCGTGATTTGGCGAATGAATTGTCCTGTCCCCAGCACGCGTTTTCCTGTGGCCGGAACACCGTAGAATAACCCGGAGTGGGTCATCTCGTTGGTGTAGTCAACGGCGACCAGGTCATCTTGAGCGATTACACGGGGAAATGACATCTTCATATCGGTCATTCCTGTGCACAGGACAAAGCGCATGAATCCGATGTATTGCTGTTTGTTGATCGGCGGGTTGCCGTCGCCAATGTATTGAAAGTCTTCGGCCAGCATGCTATCGACTTTATTCCAGTCGCCGTTCATGATTGCGCGCGAGAGGTCTAGCGCGATTTCCTTGTTTGCATCCATTGTTGTATTTCCTTTTTTGTAGATAGATGTGGTTATAGAGGGTAGTCACCTAAAATACAAGTAGGCACTAAAAAGTAACTATAATCAGATGTTATGAGTACACTGTTGGATGGCGATGGTATTTCTTCTTATCGGTGTCCCGTAACGGCAACCGTTCGGCTGATTGGCGGTAAATGGAAATTGATCATATTGTGGTGCATCAGCAATAGCATCAATCATTTTGGGAAGCTGCATCGCGCGATTCCCAGCGTCTCGAAAAAGATGCTGACGTCCGAATTGCGGGCGCTGGAGCAAGACGGCATCATCAGCAGAACGGTGTATCCGGTTGTGCCGCCCAAAGTCGAATATCACATGACGCCGTTTGGCCAGACACTGCTCCCTGTGTTGAACATGATGGCGGAATGGGGGAGGGAGCACGCTCTGCCGTTACAGGAGCCTGAGAAGAAGGCGGCTTAACACACTTTCGGATTTCATCACGCACGCCTCCTTAAAGGGTTATTTACACCATGCATCTTGTGATTTGTGCGTCTGTCTCGTGAAATATATATGCAGTCAAAAATAGCGTGGTGATGGCAGACGGTCATTCCATCTGATTTCCGTGAGAGATATCAGATCAAGGAAAGAGACATGCTTGTCTGGCTTGACGATGGGCACATGATTCGTGTCATCCCCGTACCATCCGATCCTCTGAAAGCACTGCGTGGTCGTGGTAAAGGGGAAGGGCTGCTGGTCGTGTACACTTGCAGGACAACATCGATGCACGTTCGTTCGTTTCGGCGCGCACCTACAATATGGAGAATGATTTATGACCCTCAAACAAGAGGCACTCGACTATCACAGCAAATATCCGGCCGGTAAGCTGGAAATTACCCCCACCAAACCATGCTTGACCCAGCATGACCTGGCGCTGGCCTACACCCCCGGTGTGGCAGAACCATGTCTCGCTATTGAGAAGAACCCCGATGACGCCTATAAGTACACATCGAAAGGCAATCTTGTCGCGGTCATCACCAACGGCACCGCAGTGCTTGGCCTGGGCGACATTGGCGCGTTGGCGGGCAAGCCGGTCATGGAAGGCAAGGGATTGTTGTTCAAGCGTTTTGCCGACATCGATGCGATCGATATCGAACTGAACACGAAAGACCCTGAGTTGATCATCCAGACAGTTAAGCTGCTTGAACCTACCTTCGGCGGCATTAACCTCGAAGACATCAAGGCGCCCGAGTGCTTCATCATCGAGGAGCGTCTGAAGAAGATGATGAACATCCCGGTGTTCCACGATGACCAGCATGGCACTGCGATCATATCGGGCGCTGCCATGGTCAACGCGCTTGAACTGATCGGCAAGCGCATCGCCGACGTGCACATCGTGATCAATGGTGCTGGCGCAGCAGCGGTCGCCTGCGGGCGTTTCTACATCGCTTTGGGCGCGGTACGCGAGAACATCGTCATGTGCGACAGCAAGGGCGTTATCTTCAAAGGGCGCACCAGTGGGATGAACCCGTACAAAGAAGAATTTGCCAGTGACACCTCAGCGCGCACGCTGGCCGAGGCCATGGTCGACTCGGACATCTTTGTCGGCCTGTCGGTGGCCGGCGCCGTCACGCAGGAGATGGTCAGTCAAATGGCGACACAGCCGATCATCTTCGCGCTGGCCAACCCCAACCCTGAAATCAGCTACGAAGACGCGCGCGCGGCGCGCCCGGATGCGATCATCGCCACAGGCCGCTCGGACTATCCCAATCAAGTCAACAACGTCCTCGGCTTCCCGTTTATCTTTCGCGGCGCGCTCGATGTGCGCGCCACACAGATCAACGAAGAGATGAAAGTGGCAGCCGCCCGCGCGCTGGCAGCGCTGGCCAAGGAAGACGTGCCCGACTCGGTCGTGCGCGCTTATGGAATGGAATCGCTGCGATTCGGCCCGGACTATCTCATCCCCAAGCCGGTTGATACGCGCATCCTGTTGTGGGAAGCGCCGGCAGTGGCACAGGCCGCCATGGAAACGGGCGTGGCGCGCGTGCAGCTCGATCTGGTGAAATACCGCGAGACGCTCGAAGCGCGGCTGGGCAAATCGCGCGAGTTGATGCGCATTGTGTTCAACAAAGCCAAACTGGCTCCGAAGCGCATTGCGCTGGCTGAGGGCGAGAACGAGAAGATGATCCGCGCCGCGCACCAGTTGGCCGAAGAAGGCCTTGCCAACCCGATCCTGCTCGGCAGCCCGACGGTGATCAAGCGCAAGTGTGACGACATGCAACTCAACCTCAACGCGGGCGTGGTCATTGTTGATCCTGCCACGTCGGATAAGCATGGCGCTTATGAGGCGCGCATGTACGAACTGCGCAGCCGCAAGGGCGTTACCCCGCCTGCCGCGCATGATCTTGTCAACGATCACAACTACTACGCCTCACTGATGGTCGAACAGGGCGACGCCGACGGCATGATCGCCGGTTTGACATCGCACTATTCCGACGCGCTGCGCCCGCCGCTGCAAATCATCAAGACTCTCCCCGGCGCAACAACCGCGGCCGGCGTCTACCTTGTCACCATCCGCAACCGCGTGCTGTTCTTCGCCGATGCCACCGTTAACGTCGATATGGACTCGCTCAAGTTGGCCGAGATCGCCATCCGCACGGCCCGACTAGCCAGAGACTTTGACATTGAGCCGCGTATTGCGTTCCTCAGCTTCTCCAACTTCGGCAGCGTGCGGCATCCACAGACCGACATGGTGCGGCAGGCCGTGGAGATGGTGCGGCAACTGGCGCCCGAGCTCATCGTCGATGGCGAGATGCAGGCCAACACCGCGCTCAACGCCGACATCCTCAACGGCACCTATCCATTTAATCGATTGCAGCAGCCGGCCAACGTGCTGATCTTCCCCAGCATGGAAGCAGCCAACATCGCCTACAAGCTTGTGCAGCAGCTGGCCAACGCCGACGTCATCGGCCCGATCCTGGTGGGCATGCGCAAGCCCGTACACATCATGCAACGCGGCGACGAAGTCAAGGACATCGTCAACCTGGCCGCGCTGGCGGTGGTGAAGGCGCAGCGGCAGGAATAAAGACATAATTCAATTCATTGCGTTCTTTGCCTCTTTGCGGTTAAATATCCGTGTTGATCTGCGGATGGCCTAAAGGAATAACTAAATGACTGACACCCTTGTACAAACCGTGTCCGAAATGACACGCAAAGAAACCCGCGCCGAAGACCTGTATGTCAGCGTGACCGAACGGCAAGTGCTGCGCCGACTGGCCGGACGGGTCGCCGAATTGGCGGCACGCCCGATCGAAGACCAGAAGCGTCATCTGTGGACCAGCCACAACATGTTGCAGCCGACCCGACCGATGATATTCTGCGACCCTGAGAACGGCTGGAATGAGATTGTCACTCCCGGTCTGTTGACTTGCGAAGGACAATTGGCGCGCGAATGGGAGATGCTGTTGCGCAAGGAAGTGTTCTGGGGCGAGCAGATGCGCGACGATCGCGTGGTGCAGCCCTTCTTTGACGTGCGGCACATCTACGTCGAGGGCGACTGGGGCATGCACGAGACCAGGATCGGCGGTGAGCATGGCGGCGCCTACACATGGCAGGCTCCCCTGAGTGATTACGCCGACCTGCCGCGCCTGCGTTTCCCAACGATCACGGTCGATGAAGAAGCCACGCAACGGGTCATCTCAATTGCACAAGACATTCTGGGCGATTTACTCACAGTGCGATTGAAGACGTCGTGGTGGTGGTCGCTGGGCATGACGTGGACGCTGGTGAACCTGCGTGGGTTGTCGCAGATGATGTATGACATGATCGATAACCCCGACGAGTTGCACCAGGTGATGGCCTTCCTGCGCGATGGGCACCTGGCCAAGATCGACTGGCTGGAACAGAACGGATTGCTCAGCCTGAATAACGATGGCACCTACGTGGGGTCGGGCGGATTTGGCTGGACAAAAGAACTGCCACAGCCTGACTATACCGGACACGTGCGCACGCGCGACATGTGGGGCTTCTCAGAAAGTCAGGAGACGGTGGGCGTCTCGGCCAATATGTTTGCGGAATTTGTTTTCCCCTACCAGTTGCCCATCCTCGAGCGCTTTGGGCTGAATTGCTACGGCTGCTGCGAACCGCTGGACAAGCGCTGGCACGTGGTCGAGAAAATCCCACGACTGCGGCGCGTCTCCGTATCGGCATGGGCCAATATCAACGACATGTCTGCGAAAATGGGCGACCGCTACGTCTTCTCATGGAAACCCAATCCCGCGCATCTGGCCATGGACGCGTTTGACGAGGACATGATCCGGGCTGACCTGCGTGAGACGATGCGCGTCTGCCGCACGCACAACTGCCATCTGGAAGTGATTATGAAAGATTGCCATACCATCCGCAACGATCCGCGCCGCGTGGTGCGCTGGGTGCAGATGGCGCACGAAGAGGCGGAGGCGCTGTAACGATGAATTTCTCGGCAATGATTCAATCCCAGTATCTAGCCGCTCTGGAGATGCTCAAGGGCACCATCACACGCTGCCCGGAGTCGATCTGGAACAGCCCGGACGATAAAACGCCGTTCTGGCAGATCGCCTATCACACCCTTTTCTTCACGCATCTCTATATACAGGACTCGATAAAAACATACGCACCGTGGCACCTGCATCGCAATGATTATGAATCTCTGGGGCATGATGCCGCGCATATAGCCGAACCTTACGACAAAGCCACTGTGCTGGATTTTATGGAGTTCTGCGGGCAGGAAGTTGCAAAGATGGTGCCGGAACTCAACCTGGAAGGCGAATCCGGCTTCGACTGGCTGCCCATGAACAAACTGGAACTCCAGATTTACAACATCCGGCACATTCAACAACACACCGGCGAACTGATGGAGCGGCTGGGGGCGCGCACAGGAGCAAAACTAGACTGGGTATCTTTCAAACGAGGTTAGGCCATGGCAGAGGATATCTTTAAGCGTTACCCTATTATCGGCCAACGCACCATATCCACAGGGTCAGTTCCCGTTCCTTATCACGTCTATGACGGCGACGTGCTGTTCATCGGCGGGACGGGAGATTTCGCAAAGACGCAGGCGCTATTACAGAATGAAACCGTCAAGCCAATGCAGACCAGCGACGGGCGCGCCCTGCTGGGCATCTGGGTCTGCGACTTCGCGAACGCCAGTCTTGGGCCGCATCACGAACTGCAACTGTCGATCTTTGTTCATGCTGGTGGTCACGAACCCAGTAAAGTGCCGGCGCATCCGTTGGCGATTCTGCGCCTGATATCGCTCAATACGACGGCGCTCATGCTGTGCTATCGCTTGTGGAACAACACGCCTACGGTGGTGGCCTACAACCGCGAACTACTCGGGCTGGATGCCCGGTTGACCAACTCGACTATCGCCACAGACGCGGCAAGTCATATGCGCGCATTCTCCTTTACCGATCCATCCAGCGACCTTGCAACGGTCTGCACCGGCAAAGTGCGCGATACGGGGCGCAACGATCCCGCCGCCGGCATGGCCCTGATGGGTGCGCTCGGCGTCATGGGCATGTTCAAGGCGGCGCGCATGCCGTGGCTGAGCCTGAAGGTGATTAACCCGATCTCAGCCGCATTCCCGCGCAACGGCAGTGCACAGACGTACACCAACAACGCCAGCCAGATTTTGAACTTGTGGGACACAAGCAAGGATGAATTGAATATGGCTCATCCAGCGTATCGCGAGTTGGGATTCACGCCGCAGTTTGTGAACCACGCGCGCGGAACAAAGTTTATCTATCT
>CAIQQO010000495.1 GCA_903873965.1 uncultured bacterium | reverse complement strand
TGCATTTCCAGTTCAATCTGATGCACTTGCAGCTCGTGAAAGAGGCGTTGCGAGTCGGCTTCAGACAAGGCGCCGGCGGCAGGTGGGCGCGACGCCAAACGTTCTTCCGCCAGTCGGCGTAACGTCAATTTCTGCGTATGAG
The DNA here is from genome assembly GCA_903873965.1 of uncultured bacterium. Classification (GTDB taxonomy): domain Bacteria; phylum Chloroflexota; class Anaerolineae; order J036; family Brachytrichaceae; genus CAIXPS01. Next base: position 1,796 of record CAIQQO010000495.1, on the reverse strand, counting down.
GGTTATTATCCATGGTTCAAGACCAGTGCCTGGCACAACGGAATAAGCCAACTAAGTCGCCTGCTTTTACGAGTTCGTAAAGGCTAAGACGGCCAAACTACAGCGTGCGCACCCAGACAATCAGGCAACAATATGCGCGAATAACAGTATAGCATCGTAATCACATGATGCTCGTCGCGGGTTGAGGCGGCATCATCCGCAGGGCTGTGTACTTGCTGCTCAGCCAGAGCGGCAGGCCGTTACGCGCGCCAAAGTTATGTCTCGTCTTTGCGCGGCAGCATCACCGTAAAAGTGGTGCCCCTGCCCACTTCGCTCTCAACCGTAATCGTCCCGCCATGCACTTCAATCGCGTTTTTCGCGATACTCAGCCCCAACCCCGTGCCTTCCACCTGACCGACATTGCCGGCGCGGTGGAACGGCTGGAACAGATTGGGCAGATCGGCAGCCGGGATGCCGATGCCCTGGTCACTCACGCTTAAGGTGATGCTGTCCGCAGTGGTGAACAGCGTGATGGCGATGGTCGTTCCTGCCGATGAATACTTGAGCGCATTCGAGATCAGGTTGGTGAGTGTTTCCTCCATCAACCTGGAATCGACCAGCACGCTGACAGGCTGTTCGTGGCTCGTATAGCGCAGCGTATGCGCCAGCGCAGGGTCTTCTTGAAACTGTTCGACAATCGCGCGACAGGCAACATCCAGATCGAACCTTTCCGGTTTGATCACATAGCCCTCTGATTGCAGGCTGGTCAAATGCAGCAAATCGTCGATCATCACTTTCATGTGCTGCACTTCGGTTAGTATCGTGTGCAGGCGCCCGTCAATCCGGGCGTCATCCATGCGCTTGCGGTAGGCGCTCAGATTTTCCGTCGTAATGGCGATGGTGGCCAGCGGCGTGCGGAACTGGTGCGCAGCGACACTGACAAAGCGCGACTTAAGTTCATTCAATTCGGCCAGCTTCTGCAACGATTCGCGTAAAACGGCTTCGGTCTGTTTGCGCTCCGTGATATCACGCATTGCAACCAGCGCCATGCTCTCTCCGGCGATGATCTCGCTATGCAGATTGGCTTCAAGCTCGATCCTCTCTCCGGATTTAGAGCGCAGCAATAGCTCATACGGCGGCACAATTTTCCCCCGCCGCAGAAGGGCGCGCACAAAAGCCACGCTTTCATCGTCTTGCGCCTCCTCAATGCCCAACTCAAGCGCCGTGTGGCCGATCAACTCAGTTCGCGAGTAGCCGGTCATGGCTTCATAAGCATGGTTTGCATCGCGAAACATCATGGCGCCATCGAACAGCACTATCGGATCAGGTGCATTGTGGAACAGAATGTGCAGGCGCTCCTCCATGCGTTTGCGCTCGGTGATGTCGCGGTTGCTCTCGCGCCGACCCAGCCATTGCCCATCGGCTGAGTAGACGGGCATGCACGAATGGCTGATCCAGCGTGTCGCGCCGCCTGCTGTGAGAATGCGGAAGTCAAATTCCAGCGGTTGATTCTGCGCTTCGTACAAGATGGCGCGATAATGCTCGCTCAACCCTGCCTGGTCATCCGGGTGCGTGATGCGCAGCGTCAGATTCGGATCCACCATAAATTCGGCCATCGTATAACCGCTGATACGTTCACACGATGGCGAAACGTAATGATAGGCGCCATCCACGCCGCGCCATGCTTCCCAGTCATAGGTGATGTCCGCCACCGTGCGCTATCTCTCTTCGCTATCGCGCAAGGCCTCGTCGGCGAGCTTGCGCTCGGTGATGTCCATCATCGTTACGCGGCATTCCTGTCGATTCGCCGTTACGCC
>CAIQQO010000494.1 GCA_903873965.1 uncultured bacterium | reverse complement strand
GTTACTCATAATGACCGTAGTCCCGCCTGACTGGGTCCAACGGTATTGCAAGGGCGTGTGACCGTCAGGATCGGTCGACGCAGAACCATCGAGCATGACACTGCTTGTTCCTGCGCTGACACTTTGACTGGTGCCCGCATTTGCGATGGGCGCCAGGTTGGTGATGGTCACGAACGTTGTTGTCATGACGCCTTGCGTGGTAGCGCTGTTAGTCGCAGTGACGATAGCCCTGTAGCTGCCGGATACGGCATAGGTGTGAGTGACTACGGCCCCCGTGCCAGTTGTGTTGTCACCAAAGCGCCACGTGTAAGTGATATTGCTACCTGTCGCTGTCGCTGTCAGTGTCGTGGCCTGTCCCAGTGTTGTCGGGCTGGAGTTGGTTGCCATGACGTTCGTGACGGGAATGTTGGTAACGGTGATGATGGTGCGCGCGGTGGCGCTACTCGCTAATCCTTTTGCATCGGTCACGGCTAGAGTGAATGTCAACACAGTGGATGTGGCTGGGGCGGTGAAGGTTGTCTGGCTCAAGGTAGCACTTGTGAGTGCCACCGCCGTGCCGCCCGTCTGGCGCCAGCCATAAATCAAGGGTATATGCCCATCCGGATCGTAGGAGGAACCGCCGTTCAACGTGACGAGTGAACTGACAGTCACGTTTTGACTGGCGCCTACGACTGCGACTGGCGATTGGTTGGTGATGACCACTACTGTGCTGCCGGTCTGCGTTACAAAGCCATTGGTTGCGGTAACGACTGCGGTGAATGAACCTGTTATGGAATAGGTATTACTCACGACACTGCCAGCGCCGACGCCCCCGTCACCGAAACGCCACGTGTAGGTTACAGTGGAACCAACCTCGGTTGTGATGCTCGACGTCGCTGTCAGCCAGGTGACGTTGCCTACTGTGGTTGGACTGCTGTTGGTGGCAGTGACGAGAGGAGTCTGAATTACCTGGCAAACACCGGGTATGGAGATGTCATCAAGGTGGATGTCATTGCCATACGCACTTGTTGCGAGGAATCTCACCAGTAATGCGATCTCGGTGCTGTAGGTGCCAAGGTCGATCACATGCTGGCGCCAACCTGCTGGCGCTTCTGTGCGTGCAAGCGGTGTACCTACATCGATCCAGTTTGTACCAGCATCGACGGATACCTGCACCTGAACGGTATCGTTAGAAGTATTGAAACCGCTCTCATGATACATCCACAACGAAAGATAGGAGGAGAGTACCGAGGTCATATCAACTGGGACGTTGTGCAGCAGTTGTGCAGCGTTTCCAGAAGCGGAATCGTATGAGTTAAAAAGCGCTACATTAGGTGCACTGTGTGCTGCCACGCCGGATGGGTGTCGTGTGCCGATATTACTGAACCAGTTTGGCCCTGTGCCTGAGGTATAGGTGATGACGCTGGTAATCCAATCTGTAGGCAGGCCGGGTGTTGTGACGCCATCGAAACTCTCAACGAACCCGCCACTCAACTTATATCCCGGCGCGATGCAAGTCGCGGTATCTGCTGTGAGTGCAAAATCCTGTGTGCCAGGCCCCATGAGTGGCCCGACGGTTCGCGTCAGCGGCAGGTAACCGTTGACCAATGCCGAAACATTAAATACATAGGTGCTGGAAATGGGCAGACTGACGCTGTAAAAGCCTGTCGTCTGGTCTGTGTTGACGCTGCCGCCTGTGTATCCGTCAATACTTAGTGTTGCGCTCAACGGGGTTCCTTTTGCAGCATCGCGCACTGTGCCGGAAATGACCACCGTTATGATAGGCGTTGCGCCTGTGCACTCTGGGTACGAGAACGATCCGATGCGCGTTTGCCAGTTGGATCCGGTCGTGATGAAGTATTCATTGGTGTACCAAAATGTGCAATCGTCCAATGGGTCAACCGACATAGCACTGTAGTCACCCCAGCGACCATAGCCGCCTGATTGCGATCCCGTGCCAGCAATCAGTACACTTTCGCTTCGCCCCAGCATTCCCAGCGTGTCTGTGATCAGCCG
>CAIQQO010000493.1 GCA_903873965.1 uncultured bacterium | reverse complement strand
CAGCTCATTCATGCCGGGGCGGATATTGCAGAGATGAGGTCTGTGCTGGCGCAGGCGAGCGCGTCGCAAGATCATGTGAATACATCGTTAAGTGCACTTGCTGCCCGCATACCGCCGAGCCTGGTCTTTGGCGAGGCCGAGATGGTCAGCGTGGCGCGAATCGTGGGTGCCCCGCCGGGATCGCCCGTGTTCTATGGCAGCGCGGCGACCCATGATGCGCTGTGGGCGGCATTGCCCGATGCCACCATAGCGCACCTGTCGTGCCACGGCGGGTTCAGCACCAAAGATGTGCTGGACAGTGCGCTGCTGCTGGGGGCAGGAACACGCCTGACCATGCGCGACATCCTTCGCGCAGACCCGCAGCAGTTCGCGCACCTGCGACTGGTGACGCTGTCGGCCTGTCAGACCGCCATCACGGACTTCAACAACCTGCCGGATGAGTCGATCGGGCTGCCGGGCGCGTTTCTGCAGTCAGGAGTTCCCGGAGTCGTTGGGACTCTTTGGCCAGTTGCCGACCTGAGCACGATGCTGCTCATGGAGAAGTTCTACCAGTTGTGGTGGGGCGAACATCGTGATCCGGCGCAGGCCTTGTGCGAAGCGCAGAGCTGGCTGAGGAATGTGACGCTGAGTGAGATTCGACATCGCCTGATACCCGAAATGCGCGCGATGCAGCAACGGGGACTGCCACCCGTGCAGTGGCAGCCGGTGAGAGACTATCTGGCAAGCCATCACCTTTTACCAGCAACGCTGCGACTGTTTGAACATCCGTACTACTGGGCCGGCTTTGCCTTCTATGGCGCGTAAGCATCATTGATTACTGCACCAGCTTACAAACTGCGGGCTTGAACTGGTTATCGAAAAACACAAGACAGTGCCAGTGAGTTCACTGGCACTGTGTGCAAAGCGGCTTTATCGATTTACGAAGTGCACGTTACAGCTGGCTGTACCGAAGACCTTATGTCAGATGCACCAGGAAGTAATCGCATCAGATTCTTAGCGTCAAAAACCGCTAATCTAAAAACCTTCCATTTTGCTCAAGTCCGCGATGCCTTGCGCTTGTGAAGCTATAGCTTGCAGGATGGCAAGTCGTCCATGTCGAACAGTTTCGCTCTCAGTCATGACATGCACCTTCTCAAAAAACACATTGATTGGCACGATAAGCTGGCTAAGGTTATCCATCAGCTCGTTCACATCGCTCGCCGGGGCAAGCGATGTGATGGCATTGTACAAATCGCGTGTTGATGAATCTAAATCTGCGGTTGCATCGAATACCAGGGTTCCCTTAATATCACGCGTGATACGCGCGCTTCGTGAGTATGCTGCCAGGATTTGGGCCCATTCAGAACGCTTTACCCACTGAGACAGTTGTTCGATGTTGTGTTGCACGCGATACGGATCATCACCCTGTACCGAGATAACGGCATCGACCGCATCGAAGCGAAAACCAGCTTCGAGCAGCAACGCACGCTGTCGTTCGCTAATGAACTTGTTTGCTGCGTTAATCGCCTCGATATCTGCAGAAACTGGCAGTAACGCCACAGCAGCGTCCAACCCAGCTCGCAATGAGAATGATCGTTTGTTCTCAACGAGGTTTTGTACCACACCAATAGCCAAACGGCGCAATGCGAAGGGATCTGCTGATCCCTTCGGCACGAGCCCCACGGCAAACAACCCCGCGATGCTATCGAACTTGTCGGCCAGCGACACAATTAACCCGGCCAGCGTGTCAGGCGTATTATCGCCCGCGTAACGTGGCAGATAATGCTCATAGATGGCGTTTGCGACAGCCTCGACCTGCACTGGATCATCGCTGCCGTGGTTGAGCTTGTAGTACTCGCGTCCCATCACACCCTGCAATGATGTGAAGTCGATCACCATGCTGGTGGCGAGATCGGCCTTGCACAGGTGTGCGGCGCGCTGGGCGATGGCTTGATCGATATTACTGGCACCGAGTGCGTTGCCAATGGTCTTCGACAAATTCTCGATACGCTTAGCCTTATCCAGCATCGAACCCAGCCTGGCCTGGAAAGTCAGAGTCGACAACTTGTCGAGATACTCGTCAAGTTGTTTCTGGATGTCATGACGGAAGAAATACGCAGCATCGGCAAAGCGCGCACGTAACACGGCTTCATTGCCCAGACGGACTTCATCAATGTGCTGCTCATCGCCGTTGCGCACAGCGATGAAGTGAGGTAACAGTGTTCCTGTAGAAGCATCGACTACCGGGAAATAACGCTGGTGCTTGCGCATGACAGTCATCAATACTTGTTGTGGAATCTGCAGGTACTCGGGCTCGAATGAACCGAGCAGCGCAGCAGGTTGTTCAACCAGGTT
>CAIQQO010000492.1 GCA_903873965.1 uncultured bacterium | reverse complement strand
TTCAATTGATTTCTCCAGTCAGTTCTGTATACATGGAAAAATAGACTGGGACAAGCTTGTGCAGTTTAACTCGGCCAAGTAGCATCCACACGACACCCTTCGCAAGGATGCGGGTTGCGTGAAACGTGACGCGTAAAACGTGAAAGGAAGGCGGTTTCCCTTGCGAAGGCCGTAGGTGAAAGGATATGAACTCGCGCACGAACCCTTCGCAAGGATGTGGGTTGCGTAAAACGTGAAACGTGACGCGTAAAACGTGAAACGTAAAAGGAAGGCGGTTTCCCTTGCGAAGGCCATAGGTGAAAGGACATGAACTCGTGCCCAAAAACCTTCGCAAGGGGAGGCAAGGTGTTTTGGGTTACGGGCAACTGCTTCCGGTGTTGGTGGCTGTCACGTCGCCCTGGTATGCCACGATCAGGTAAGCGTCCGCCGGTTTGACCAGGGTGTAACTGTAATCGACGGTTTCACACACCACGTTGTCTGCAGCGCCATAGATCCACAACTCGCGCGAGGTCAGCCGCACGCGACCGTTATTCTGACTGACGACGACCGGTGGGTTGATGTACGACATCGTCACCGTCAGGCCGTTGCCGGGCTGGACTTCCACGCCCAGACTGCGGAGCACCATCTTCTCCGGATAGGTGATCACATACGTATAGGTGTCTGCCGCCCACACCTTGCGCAACGAGTTAGCTACGTTGTTGCCAGAGTAGTAGGAGACGAGTAGGTCATTGGCATTCAGCACCGTCTGTACCGGCTCAGCAGGCACTGCCGTGGCCGTCAAGGTTGCGATCGGTGTACTTGTGGGACTTGAGGTCGGACTCGGCGCAGCGGTGACCTCGGCTGGGGTAGGCGTTGAGGCGGGCTGCTCGGTCGGCGCGGGTGTCATCGTCGTTTGTGTCTGTGGGTCTGCTGCCGTTGGCGTTGCGGGCAGCTTCGTAAGGGTTGCCTTAATTGCAGGCGTCGCTGACGTTGTCGATGGTTTGGCAGTGACTGACGGCGTCACAAAGTGCGTTGCCGTGACCGAGAGATACGACGCGCTGTTTTGGCTATCTCCGCGCTGGGTCACTAGCCAGCGGTTCAAGGTGACGCCGCACAGGCTGATCAGCACTACGAGGATGATGATGGCGATCACAGCCGTGCGACGCGGATGTGATTTCGGCTTTGCCGCACGCGCCTTTGCCGTCGGCGCCTTTACGGGCGGTTCGTGGCGCGGCGCCGGTGCACGAATCCCCGCGATGCGATAGGCGGCCGGTCGCAGATCACGGACGCGCGACATGAGCAAGGGCGTCAGGCCGCGCGCATGAACCGCCTCAATCATGCCACGCGTCTTGCCAAACGCGCCTTCACCCGGCAAGCGTTCGTAGTTCAACCCGATATCCTGGCATAATGCGGCCAGTTCCTCTTCGTTGAACTCCTTGAACAGAAACTCACGTAGCCGGCTGAGGCCCAGTTCGCTCAAGCGTTTATTGCTCGCACTTGCCCGAAACTGGCTTGCTCTTCAAATCCCTGATCTGATAAGCATCGCCAACCTTGCTCAAGGTATAGGTATATTGTGCCTTATCGCAATAGGTCTTGTTATTGGCGGGATTGATATACACCCAGTATTCCTGAGTCACCACCGTGGCAACGCCATTCTTTTCTGCGGTCAGGAGCGGCCCTTTGTCATAGCGCAACGTCACATTCAACTTGTCGCCTTTCTGAAGGTCTGCGCCCACCTTGGTCTTCAGCGTCTTATACGCAAAGTTGATGATGACTTGATATTTGGCCGCCACAAAGTCAGCCTTGAAGTCATCGGTTGTTGCTTTGCCGCCGTAAAAGGCCACCAGCGTATCGTTGATACTGCGAATGGCCATCGAGGCTGGATGCGTCTCGCTGATCGTGCCTGCGGGAGTGGGCGTGTCTTCGACCACGACGGGTTGAGGTGTCGCCACAACCGTACTGACTTCGGGTGACAAAGGATTCGTCGTGGTCAGCGCGCCCGTAGCCGGTTGCAACGTCACAACGGTTGTCGGCGGGACTATAACGGGCGTGCCACCCTTGCGAGGTTGAAGCGCAATGCTTAACGCCGCAACGGCAAGCAGCAGGACGACGATGATAAAGCCGATCAGTCTAATCCGAACTGGCAATATGCTCTGGCGGGAATCATTGTTCATGGGCTTACTAGCCTCCTTCTCGGACACAGGATTGGGATGGTTGGTAGCTGAAGCATCACCTTCACGCAGCCCAGGAGCCACTGTCGGCGATTTGGATAAAAATTCGGGCGCGGAACTGCCGATCTCGCGCGGCGCCGCCGTCTCGCCGGCTTCCGGGCTGCCGGCCTGCGGCGGGGGCGTTATAGTCAGAGCGCGCTCTGGTTCCACTGTTTCCAGCCCGGCATCTTTATATGCTTGCGGGCGCAATTGCTGCACGCGGTGCATCAATGTGCGCGATATGTGCTCTTCCTGCACCACATTCATGAGCTCGCGCGTTTTCCCGTATGGCCCCATACCAGCCAGGCCATCGTAGCTGACGCCGATATCGCGACATAGAACTATCAGTTCCTCTTCGCTGAACTCGCGCACCAGTATCTCGCGTATTCGTTGGATATCCTGCTCATTCATCATATTTACTCACACTGGCCTGCTGTGACTCACAAGCCATCTGGTATGGAATACCTGATCCCACACATGTTACCAGTCTGATACGCTACCATCCGGATAACGTTGCCTGGGATTTTCCCAGTCGCCGCCAAACACCTTTTCAGCAATAGCGGCTTCATCCAGTTCAATGCCCAGCCCTGGTTTCGTGGGCAACGCCACATAGCCGTCAACCACCTTGAACGGCTCCTTCAAGTAGCCTTCGCCCAGGTTGACTTGTTCCTGACATAGGAAGTTTGGCACACAAGCGTCAACTTGAAAACAGGCAGCCAGCGCAATGGGTCCTAGCGGGCAGTGCGGAGCAATGGCGGCGTAGTAGGTTTCAGCCATGGCCGCAATCTTCTTCAATTCCAGAATGCCGCCTGCATGCGACACGTCCGGCTGAACGATAGCGCAGGCCTGCTTCTCAAGCACCTCGCGGAAGCCCCACTTGGTGAACAACCTTTCTCCTGTCGCAATCGGGATCGTCGTGCTGCGCGCGATGGTCACCATCGTGTCGACGTTTTGCGCCTGGCACGGTTCTTCGACAAAGAAAGGATGATAGGGTTCCAGTTCGCGACACAAGGGGATGGCCATGGCAGGGCTGATGCGCCCATGGAAGTCGACAGCGATGTCGATGCCATTGCCCACAGCCTGGCGCAGCGACGCAAAGCGCTCGACGAACTCGGTGATCTTGGAGTATGAGTCGACGATGTTCCACACACCGCCCGGCCCGGTCTTCAGCGCCGTGAAGCCGCGCTCGATGGCGGCCTTGGCCGAGGCGTTGTTCTCTTCAATGGTGCGTCCGCCAAAGTGCCCGTACACGCGGATCTTGTCGCGCGTGTTGCCGCCCAGCAATTGCCACACCGGCACACCCAGCCACTTGCCCGTAATGTCCCACAGTGCCTGTTCGACGCCGCTCAACGCGCTGGTCAGCACTGGCCCGCCGCGATAGAACGCATCGCGATAAATGGCCTGCCAGTGGTGCTCGATGCGGCGCGGGTCCTGGCCGATCAAATAGCGCCCCAGTTCCTGCACGGCTGTCTCGGTTGTTAAGGTACGCCCTTCGACAATCGGCTCGCCAAGTCCCACGATGCCCTCGTCGGTATGCACTTTCAAAAACATCCAACGCGGTTTAACGTGTATGCACTCTAATTTTGTTATCTTCACGTTCTTGATCTCCTACAGCGGAATATTGCCATGTTTGCGAGGTGGATTCGAATCGCGCTTGTTGCGCAACATCTCAACGGCGTTGATCAGGCGCGGGCGCGTCTCGTGCGGCTCGATGATGTCATCAATATGCCCATTGGACGCAGCCACATAGGGATTGGCGAAATCCTCTTTATACTGGTTGATCAACTCCAGGCGGCGCGCTTCCGGGTCTGCCGCGGCAGCCAGTTCGCGCCGATAGATGATCTTGACGGCGCCATCAGAACCCATGACGGCCAGTTCGCCGGTCGGCCATGCGAACACCAGGTCGCCCCGTGTGCTGCGCGGGCTCATCACGCAAAATGCGCCGCCATAGGCCTTGCGCATGATGACATTGATTTTCGGCACCGTCGCCTCACAATAGGCGTACAACAGTTTCGCGCCGGCGCGGATGATGCCGCCATGCTCCTGCCCAACGCCGGGCATGAAGCCGGGCACATCCTCGAAGGTGACAATCGGGATGTTGAAACTGTCACAGAAACGCACGAAACGCGCCGCTTTCTCGCTGGCATTGATGTCGAGTACGCCAGCCAGCACCTGCGGCTGATTCGCCACAATGCCGACCGAATGACCACCCAGATGGGCAAAGCCGACGATGATGTTTCCGGCGTAATGCTCATGGATTTCAAAGAAGCGCCCGTCATCCACAATACTGCGAATCACCAGCTTCACATCGTAGGGTTTGTTCGGGTTATCGGGAATGATCGAATCGAGCAGGATATCGGTGCGCAGCGGGTCGTCCCTGGTCTTGACGAGGGGCGGCTCTTCCATGTTGTTGGAAGGCAGGTAGTTCAACAGCAGCCGCAGCAGGTACAAGCAGTCTGCTTCGCTTTCGGCTGCGACATGCGCCACGCCGCTGACACTGTTGTGCACCAGCGCGCCGCCCAGCTCTTCGAAGGTGACATCCTCATGCGTCACGGCCTTGACGACGTCCGGCCCGGTAACGAACATGTAGCTGGTGCCCTTCACCATGAAGATGAAATCGGTCAGCGCGGGCGAATAGACTGCGCCGCCGGCGCACGGGCCCATCACAATGCTGATCTGTGGGATAACACCGCTTGACATCGTGTTGCGCAGGAAGATATCCGAATAGCCCACAAGCGACAGCATGCCTTCCTGGATGCGCGCGCCGCCGGAGTCATTGATGCCAATGACGGGCGCGCCATTCTTCAGCGCCATCTCTTGAATCTTGACGATCTTAGCCGCATGGGCATGCCCCAGGCTGCCGCCCATGACGGTAAAGTCCTGTGAGAACACATAGACAAGGCGACCATCAATGGTGCCCCATCCGGTAATGACACCGTCAGTCAGGAGTGCCTGTTTGTCGTTGACACTTGCGCCCCTGTTGGTAACGAAGGCATCTATCTCACGAAAAGAGCCCTTATCAAGCAATACGTCGATGCGCTCACGCGCAGTCAGTCGGCCTTTGGCATGTTGAGCCGCAATTTTGTCCGCGCCGCCACCAAGTTGAGTCCTGGCGCGCAATTGGCGAAGTCGTTGAATTCGCGGGTCGGTTGGTTGGTCTTGCATGATGCTATTGTAAGTGGAGATTGGCGATTGGGGATTTGAAATTGGGCATTTGAATCATCAGTGGCCAGAGTCATGTCTGAGCACGGATAAACGAAGCAGTCGGATCAGTAGTCAGATGCCGGCCTTTGATCTCTTGTACCTGCGGACTTACGGTTGTTTTCCTCCGACTTCAGCCAATCCAAATACACGGCAGCTTTGGCAAAAAGACGACGGGTGCCAGGCCAGGCGAGCGTACCGATGACGATGGCAAGAAACAGGGCAGGTATCATCAGGTGGAACAGGCCGGTTTCTCGGGCCTCCGAGGATCGCATAAACGCCAGCCGGGTCAGCAGCAAGTACAACAGGTACACGGTACTCACTTCGATGGTGAGTCTGGGCGCCCACGGGTTCAAGCGCGCAATGCCCCATATACATACGGCAAATGCCGCCGCAGAAAAAGCGCTGGTGAGAGCCACATAGACTGGCGAAAGCGCAGTAGCAAGGTCGGGCAATTCGAAATATTGTTTGATCGACAGCGCAACGCGCGCGACGTTTTCACCGAACACCAGCAACAGCACCAGCAATAGCAGCAGCGTCATGCGCGAGTGTGCCAGTTTTTGCCAG
>CAIQQO010000491.1 GCA_903873965.1 uncultured bacterium | reverse complement strand
GTCAGAACAGGTTCACAGGCAACCCCTGATGCTGAAGACCCTCAAACCGATCGGGACAAGACATTAATAAGGATTGATGACTATTGCCTTAATACGCAATCCTACGAATTCTCAGGCAGACGCGCTGAAAAAATCCTCTTGACTCCAATCCAGTACGATTTGCTTTATCATCTGATGACTCACCCCGGCATCATTTATACGCCATCGCGCCTCTTGGATGAAGTATGGGATTATCCATCGGATACCGGGAGCCCGGATTTGGTCAGGATGCATATTAAAAACCTGCGGGAACGCATTGAACAGGACCCAAGAAATCCAGTGTTTATTCGCACGGTTCCAGGTTATGGCTACACAATCATCCAGGAAAACAGGAAATGAAGGCGGCGCGCATTGGATGATCTCTCTGCCCGGCTTTCCGAAAATGACTTGCTGAGTATCGAAAAGATCAACGATTTGTTCGTCGATGACAGTGACGATGATATCAGGATACACAAGGCGCTGGATATGGTTTTGGGGCAAATGGGGTATTCAGCGGGCACAGTATATCTCTGTCAGGGCAATCACAGTGGCGGCGAGATCTGGATCAGGCACAACATGTCGATGGCGTTGATGCGCCAACTCGATGATGCAACCCATAGCATTCACGCCCTGATTGCCGAGGCGGCCATTTCAGCGAAGGCTCGCCTGGATGTCAACCACCTTGGATTTGCGGCGATCTTTCCACTGCAATCGATCTCTGGGAGGGTGCTTGCGGTATTGGTCGTCTGGGGGAGCCCGGTTCCAGTTCGGACATCAAATGTCTGGGCAGCCTACCTGCGTCCACTTGCCCGCCTGATTGAATATCAAACTGTCTCTTCTGCATCTCGCATAAAAGCTGTTTTGCACGATTTGGAAACAAGTCAAGGGGAAATCTTAAACTCCCGCAACACCTTCAGGCGAATGTTTGACAGTCTGCCACTGTCCGTTTATATCGTAGATCACAACCATGTTGTGAAAGCAATTAACGCCACCCGGAGTCAGCGTGTGGGTGTCCATCAGCGTTACCTGGTGGGGAAGCGCTGTTATGAGCAGTTATTCAACCGTTCAGATCCATGTCCACACTGCCGGATCATGGAAACATTTGAAACAGGCCTCACTACCCAGCGATCCAGCCGGGAATGGGCCGATCTCGATGCATTTACTGAATGGAAGATCTACACACACCTCGTCCAGAACCTGGATCCGCAATTGATGCAGGTGATCGTTGTTGAAGAGGATGTCACAGAGAAGCGGAATCTGGAAAGCAACATGATCCAGTCCGAAAAGCTAGCTGCCTTTGGACACCTTGCAGCCGGAGTGGTGCATGAAATCAATAATCCTCTGGCTGCCATTATTGCCAATGCCCAGTTATTGAAGAAGGAATTGCCAAAAGACAAACAAGACTGGATCGATTCGATCAAATTAATCGAAATGGCGGGCGTCCGCGCCGCCGCGATTGTTACGAATCTGATGGGCATAGCCCACAAGGACACATGCGCGCCTTTTGAGAGAATTTCACTCAACGAATCCATCGAAATCGCTTTGTCACTTTTCCATCACGAGATCACCTATCGTTCGATTGATGTCAAACTCGATTTGCAGCCGGATATGCCTGCCATCCTGGCAAGTAGAAACAATCTACAAGGGGTGTGGATCAATTTGCTTGCCAATTGTCTGGACGCAAGTGATAAGTCGAACGGTGTCATCAGCGTTTCGACCCGGTATGATAGCCATCTCTTCCGGATTGTGATCGCGGATAATGGAAAGGGCATCTCTCAAGAGCATCTCAGCAGATTATTCACCCCGTTCTTCACCACCAAGATGGTTGGCCGCGGAACCGGTCTGGGCCTCACCGTGTCGCAGCGCGTCATCAAGGAACATCAGGGTGACATCCACGTTGAAAGCCAGGTGGGTCAAGGCACCGCGGTTACTGTATGTTTCAGAACGGAGCATGACGGATGACGTGGTGAGACCCGGTCTGAGCTCTCACCACTGTTGGATTGACTGTCCTACTTGGTCTTTTGCTGACGCTGAACCGGGGTTGGTATCGGGCGATGGCCATTCCCTGAATGCCCATTGTTGGTATTCCAATTGCCAGCATGTCCGTTACTGCCTTGAATCACGTTAGCCGTAAATTGAGTTTGGCTGGGTTTTATTGAAGGCGATTCGGGCTTACGGACACTGGTTTCCACGCTGAATTTGAACTGGGAAACAACATCCTGAAGGGCCTGCGCCATTTCTTCAAGGGATGAAGCCGTTGCTGAAACCTCTTCCACTTGGGCAGACATCTCCTCGGCTGAAGCACTCACTTCCTCAACAGAGGCGCTATTTTCTTCACTGACACTGGCAATGTTCTCTATGGACTGAGTTACTTCGTGAGCGCCCGCAGACATCTGTTTGGTGGCCGCTGTGTTCTCCTCGATGACGGCTGAAACCGAATCGACGGCACTGACGAGTTCGGAGGCTGCCCGGTTCATTTTCTCTGCGGACTTGGTAGTCTGATCGGCTTGCTGGAAGACAGCTTCAGAGGCTTGCGCAATGCTTTCAAGTGACTGTCCGGCATTGTTGGCCTGAGTGACGCCAGCTTCGACTTCGTTTGCGCTCTCGTTCATGGCGACGACGGCTTCGGCAACCGTTTTCTGTATCCCCTTGATTAAACCGCCGATCTCCTTGGTTGCAGCAGAAGCACGTTCGGCCAGCTTGCGGACCTCATCGGCTACGACTGCAAAGCCTTTACCGTGCTCACCGGCGCGGGCGGCTTCGATGGCGGCGTTGAGCGCCAGTAGATTAGTCTGGCTGGCGATGTCATCGATGGTTTCGACGATGGTGCCTATCTGGTCTGAACGGGCGCCCATTTCCTGCACCTTGGTGCCGGAGAGTCCGACCTTGGCTTTAATATTCTGCATGCCATGAATGGTGGCCTGGATAATCTTGAC
>CAIQQO010000490.1 GCA_903873965.1 uncultured bacterium | reverse complement strand
GCAACTGACCTGGCCACACTCAACACGTTTATCGAACAGGTTTTTGCCAGTGATCAGATACAAGTCTGCGAAGTAGAACTGGCTCCGCACCCAGGAAACGACCCGCTTGTCACTCCAACGCAACATTCAAGTCATAGGCGGTTTGTCCAGTTGGAAGGTATCGTATCCTCAGATGGATTAAACTGCCGCGTAGTGATGGTCGACACGACCGCAAGCCGGCTGGCGCTTGAGGCCAACCATGAACGTGAACGGAAATTGGCGACCATACTCAATCTCCTGCCGGTAGGGATATCGATACTCGATGCGGAGCGCAAGATCACTTATCAGAATACCGCCCTGCAAACGATCGTGGGCTTGCCTGCCGATGCGCTGCAAAATGGCGTCCACACAAAACGCGCTTACCTCAGGGCTGACGGGACGCCAAGGCCCGTGTCAGAAATGGCCAGCGTGCGCGCGGTGGTGGAGCATTCAGCGATCACAGACGTGGTGACGGGCATCGTCAAAGAAACAGGCGAAACCACCTGGACCAACGTCAGCGCCGTCCCGGTGGACTTTACAGATGCGAAAGTGGTCATCGTCACGTCCGACATCACTCAACGCGTGCGCATAGAAGAAGCCCTGCGCCATAGCGAGGAACGTTTGCGCGAGGTGCTGAATCATTCGCTGGATGCAGCTTACAAGCGCAACCTGCAGACCAATCTTTATGAATATGTGAGCCCGGCCTTCGTCGGGATTTCGGGCTATACCCCGGCCGAAATGATGGCATTGCCCTTTCAGGGTGTACTCGATTTGATACATCCTGATGACGTGCCGGTGTTCACCCATGTTCTTTCAGAGGCCGCAGCAGGCGAGGCCGGCATGGCTTATGAGGTCGAATTTCGGTTCAGGCACAAAGAGGGTCATTACCGCTGGTTTCGTGATCGATTCACGTTCGTCACCGACACGCAAGGCCGGCCACTGGCGCGCATTGGGAGTGTGATTGATATCACCGAGCGCAAAGCACTGGAAGAGGAATTGCACCGGCAGGCCACCATTGACGTACTGACCGGAGCTTTCAACCGGCGCTACTTCCTGGAACTGGCGCTGGCCGAGGTGCGACGCGCCACGCGCCTGAATCACCCACTGGCGCTGGCAGCGCTCGATATCGATGATCTTAAGCACATCAACGACATGTATGGTCATCTGGCAGGCGATCAGGTGCTCGTTGCGCTGGCAAACATCTGCCAAAAGAACAGCCGCGCTATCGACGTGTTCGCGCGCATCGGGGGTGACGAGTTCGTTCTACTGTTGCCGGAAACCGATTGCGCCGAAGCCCTTATCGTGATGGAACGCATCCGGTTGGCGGTAGCCGCGCAGCCCATTGATCTTGATGGGCGGCAGGTGACCATCACCATCAGCGCAGGAGTGGCCAGCCTGGCCAATAGTCAAGAGACGCAGGATTCGCTGTTGGGTCGCGCCGACAGCGCACTGTACGAGGCGAAAAAAGCCGGACGAAATCGCGTCATTCTGGCGCATGGACCAGTTGCATAGGAACATCGTGGCTTGCGTACGCGCCAAATAGGGTCGTCAAGCTCAGAGGAACCCACTTACATGGACATTCACAGCGTCTCGGTTGTTCTCAGTCTGGTCAGTGTGCTGCAGGTACTCGCACTTTACGTCCAGTATCGACTTGACAACACCCATAGCGGGCTGGGCTGGTGGACGGCGGGGACGGCCATGCTGGCGCTCGGATTTGCCGCCAATTTCCTGCGCGACGCGCCTGTTATCGGGCAGATTGCCGTTGTCGCCAACAATGCACTGTTTGTGTCCGGTTTAGTGCTGATCTATACCGGCGTCTTGCGCTTCCTGGGCAAGCGCGAGCGCCGCCTGCAGATTAACGTCTTGTGTGGTGTCTTCACCGCGGCCATTGTCTATTTCACTTACCAGGTCGATGATCAGGCCGTTCGACGCGTGCTCATCTCATTTGCTATTGCGTTGCTATCCATTCTGATCGCCCGGGCGCTGAAACGGTATGTCATCCGTTCGATTACGATTACAACGTCGTTACTCGCGATCGTTTTTCTCCTCACCAGCGTTTTCTTCGTCATTCGCGCCGCGGTAACGCTGGCCGGCGAACCTGCCGACGGCCTTTTCAGCCCTTCGCTGGTGCAAATCACCACGTATATGGTGATATTGGCCGCGAGTACGCTGTGGACCTATGGGATCATCATCATGGTCAATCAGCGATCCAACGCAGAAAGCCGCGAGGCCAGGGAGAAATCCGAACTGATCTTCAAAACCAGCCCGGATGCCGTGGCCATCAGCAACTTGGCAAGCGGTCGCTACGTCGATGTCAATGATGGGTTTACCAAGCTGATCGGTTATACGCACGCCGAAGCGGTTGGCAAAACCTCGTTGGAGCTGCGCATCTTCAAAAACCTCGCGGATCGCGAACCCATTGTTGCGACGCTGCGCCAATTCGGTTTTTTTGAAAACATGGAAGTGGTTTTGCAGCGCAAAGATGGCAGCCCATTCATAGGCACCACCTCATCCAGAATACTTGACTTGCAGGGTGTTGCCCATATCGTCAGCGTGACCCGCGACGTCACCGCGGCCAAGGAGGCGGAAAAGGCGCTGCAAAGAAGCGAGTTGCGCTACCGCAGCATGGTGGAATGGTCGCCCAATGCCATCGTCATCCATCGTCATGGGTTGATCAACTATGTGAACCGGGCCGCCATCACACTGCTGGGCGCGCCATCAGCGCAGGCTGTGCTGGGCACACCGTTCCTCGACCGTGTGCATCCGGATTCACGTCCCTTCGCGCTGGCGCGATGGAATGGCATTATGGTCAATGGCGTGTCCGTGCCGATGATGGAGCAAAAACTGCTCAAGGTAGATGGGACATCGATCGACGTAGAAGTCCAGAGCACCTCGTTTGTTTTCGATGGCGAACCGTCCTTGCACACCGCTATTACCGACATTACCGAACGCAAGCAGGCTGAAGTCGTCCTGCGACAGACGGCGCTGGATCTGCAACAGGCCTATAACGCGATCATCGAAAGCTTGTCGCGCGCGCTCGATCAACGCGACCACGATACTGAAGGCCATACGTTGCGCGTGGCCAACGTGTTCGAGCGACTGGCGCGCGCGTATGGCGTCAGCGGCGTCGAACTCGTCCACATGCAGCGCGGCGCGCTTCTGCATGACATCGGCAAGGTGGGCATACCCGATAGTATTCTGTTGAAGGCCGGCCCATTAACCGACATGGAATGGGTGGTCATGCGCCAGCACCCGCAAATGGCTTATGACTTGTTAGCGCCGATCAGTTACCTGCATCCTGCGCTGGACATTCCCTACTGCCATCACGAACGCTGGGATGGGACAGGCTACCCGCGTGGCCTCAGCGGCGAGGCGATACCCCTGGCAGCCCGCTTGTTTACCGTGGTGGATGTGTGGGACGCCATGCGCACCAAACGCACCTACCATCCTGCGCGCCCCGATGCCGAAGTAGAGCAATACCTGCGCGACCAATCCGGCAAGCTCTTCGATCCAAGCGCAGTGGAACTCTTCATCAAAATCGACCGGGAATGAGGGAAGAATTGAGAATTTAGAAGTCAGAAGTCAGAGATCAGAGATCAGAGCATTAACCGCGATCAAGCCCCACCCTCATCACGTTTTACGCTTCTCGCTTCTCGTTTTCCTTTCACGTTTTACGTTTTACGTTTTACGCTTCACGGCTGTTCACCATAGAAGGTCTTGATGAGGCCGGGGAGTTTGTCGGGGACGAGTACCAGCACCTGGGCGCCGCCGTTGGTGCGGTAGTCCTGTGCGGTGGTTTCATCCAGCACAGCCCGGTAGATACTTTCGGCGGGCAGGTCTTTGACGAAGAGGGCGAGTTGCGCCATCTCGGACACGCTGATATCCGACTGTACCGCGCCGATGAGCGTGGCCATGATCTGGGGGGCGTTGGCGGCCAGGTTGGGGACAGCGTTGATGCTGAGCGCGCGGTCGCGAATCGCCATGATGATCTGCTGCTGGCGGCGCATGCGATAGAAATCGCTGGTGTTGTGACGCGTGCGCGCATATTTAAGGGCAGTCGCCCCATCCATGTGGTGCATGCCCTGGCTGATGACGAACGGGTCAAAGTGGTAGTTCATGTCGGGATACAGTTGATCGTTAATATCCTGATCGACATACACATCAATGCCGCCGATCAAATCGACGATCTTCTGCACCGCAGCGAAGTTGACGCGCACATAGTGCTGGATGGGCACGCTCATCAGGCGGCTGACCTCGTTCACCGCGTACTGCGGTCCGCCCAGCGACATGGCGGTGTTGATGCGATCCTGGCCATGATTCGACAGGTCAACCCATAAATCGCGCGGGATACTCATCATCCCGGCGGTTTTGGAGATCGGGTTCAGCGTCACCATGATGATCGAGTCGGTGAGTGCGTAGTCTGCGTTTTCAACCGGGCGCTGATCGATGCCCAATACCAGAAACGTGATGCGCTCCCCGTTCTGCCAGTCGCCTTTGGGCGTGGCCGAGGGGGCTGCCGTCGGTTCGGGGGTAACAGGCGCCAGTGTGGCTATCGGCGTAACAGCGTCCGCG
>CAIQQO010000489.1 GCA_903873965.1 uncultured bacterium | reverse complement strand
GTTCGGCGCGTCGGAGAATATCGCCGAATGAATTCGGCGCTGACACCCGAAGGAAACCGGCTGAAAGCCGGTTAAGAGCAGAACGCGGCTGCATTCTTATCGCGCGTGAGCGCGTTTGCGTAAGAGTGTCAGCCGCGAATTCATTCGCGGGGATTCGCGGGGATTTCGCGGGATTGAATCAGCGGTGCGACGACGATGTCACTCCATCACCTGATACGCTTCCAGCGCCGCGACCTTCACCGACTCGTCCGCAAGCGAGCGGGAACGCCCCCAGGCCAGCCAGTTTGGCGCGCATCATCAGTTTTGAACTACTACACGAATTGATCCCACCATGCGCGCAGCGGATGGATTCTCGCCGGTTCGTATCTCACATTGGCGCGTATGCGTCGCAAGACATCGCAGACAGCGTCATGGGAAGGCATGCGCACGTCAGCCGGTCATCGGGTGGGCGTCTCCTGCAACTGCGCGTCAACCATATCCAGCGACTCGGGAATCTGTTGTTGCAGTGTCTCGACAATCTGCCGCGCCTCCAGCCGATCCACGCGCAGGAACCGCGCCAACTGACCCTCAGCAATCTTGCCGTTGACAAACGCACTCACGGCCAGTAATTGATAGCGCCCGGAGAAGCGCTGGTCTTGTCCTTGCGCGGGCGCGATTTCGAGCTTAGCCTGCGCTTCGCGTAGTGTAAATCCTCTTTCTAACAGGCGATCCCAGGTTCCGGCTGGCAGCAGCTTGAGGGACTCCACTCGCCGCGTAAACGCTTCCACCGATACGCCATATGAGTAAGCCTGCACCAGCAGGTCGGTCGGGGTAATCCTGCCGGCGAATTGTTTGATGCCATTGACGCGCCGCATGATGCTCGACGTGGGCATCGTAAAGCACATGGCAAAAGCATCGACCAGGCGCTCTTCTTCAGGCACGCGTTGATATTCCGCGTCGACCAGCGACACCATCGGTTTGTGACGAGCAATCAAAAAGTGGCCGTAATCGTGCGCAAGCGACCAAAGGCGTCGTTCTTCGGGATGCAGCACGTTGATGCCAATACACGCTCCAATGGGTTCGGCGTAGAAGTACAGTCCCGACACCGTTAAAGGATGCAATGGCAGGTAGAAAATACGCACCCCGACTTCCTGTTCAAGGATGTCCCGAAGCCCTTGCAAGGGTCCGTCTCCCAGCCCGAGGCGGTTTCTTTCTTGAATGGCGATGGTTTCGGCAGCCTGTGACGCGGGGATACCGGCAACGGGGTATTCAAGCGGATACTTGCGCGTGAGGGGAGCAACCATCAGTTGCTCTAATTCGAGGTAGTTGCGCACGTCTTCACGCGCATCGTCAATAGCTCGATCCAGTTCACTGTGTTCATGCTCAGTGAAATGCGCCGGCCCCCTCAATCGAACGTTAGCCAGGCTTAAACCAGGACTCGGGTGCGCGAAATCACTGATCTGCCTGCCGTAGGCTTGCGCCAACTTTATCAGCTCGCTGGCCTTGATGCGACGCTCGCCTTTCTCAATGGCCGTTATCGTCGTTCGCGTGACCGCGATCATCTGCGCGGCTTCGTCCTGGGTCATGCCACGGCTTTTGCGCGCTGCTTGTAATTCCCTGCCCAGCTCGCGCGGATCAATCGTTTCGAGGATGTTCGTACTCATCGCAATCTCCTGACGCTCATTCTCGCCATTCGGCTGATGTTGTCGCAGGGGCGAAGCATTGCCAGAGACACCTCGATTGACACGGTTTTATATGGCAATGCTTCGCCCCTACATTGATGTATATCGTACGGCATTATCTGACAATGTCAATATTTAATTCGATGTAATCAGTTATATTGTCAGATTGTCGGGGTGGTCTCATGCCATCAGTTCATCGATGACAATCACCCGTATCTCACTCACACGTTTGAGCCGAACATCAATTGCTTTTCCCTTTCTCGATCACTTTCTTCGCGGGTGCGGGTCACCCATATCTGCGCATCTTCACCGGCCAACGTATAAATTAACTCTGCCATAGCCGCAGATTGGGTCTACAATCAGTTCCAAATCGGAGCCGAAAACTGGCTGTTAAAGCAGCCGACGGTTCGCGGTTATGACCGCAACTCCCCGGTTCCTAAAGTCACCATCGTCTGTCACTAGCATCCAGTTCGCATCCTTACACAGATTCAGTAAAACCTGATCATTGAAGTCTGAATCTCCCATCGCATACTCATTAAGCATCCCGTCAATGGATTGAGACTCAAAGCGGTTGGTTACGCGCGTACAATGCTGAAGCACTCGCTTGACGTCAGCAGCAATATCCTGGGCAACTGGTTTGAACGCTGCGCTTTTGCGAAATTGCTTAAACTCGCCTCCAACTTCTGTCATATAGAATTGGATTCTGGCATAGGTGTTGATGAATTCGGAGACAACGAGCACATCGATGTAAATATGGCTTTTAGCAGCGAGAATACTCAATAATGCCTTGGAGTAGACCGCAGCCCGATAGTCACCGGGTTTTTGCGGGCCATATACAAAGAGCCAGACGTTTGCATCCAGGAGCAAATGATCTGACGATGTGAACTTGTAAGCCGCGATATTCTGCGCTCTAATCGTCTCTGCCATAGTCTTCATCCCCCATCGTTTCCCGAATCACCTGACTAAACCTGGATGGATCATGGAAGTACAGCTTGGCTGTATCAACGACTCGTCTCAGTAGCGCTATGTCGTCTTGCTCCATATCACGCACCTTTAACAACGTTCGTATCTGTTCTTCGCTGAATGTGCCGTACAACTGGCCAATTGCGGTGTTTAAGAATGCCGATGTCAATATGGCCACGTTACGGAAGGATAGCGTGACGTTCTGCCCTTCCTTGAGGGCAGTGGACAGGCGATCATGCACTTTCTGCCCGTCACTAGATGCAACACAAAGCGGGCTACCGACAATTTCGTAAACGGATAGTTCCGAGATATTGTTCATCATAGTCACCCTAGAATATATCAGCCTCCGATAACTCGGAAGAGAGCGCATAAGACTGCGTATCAGCAGTATTGATTTCGATTGTCACGACTGTGCCTGGAAAAGCGTCACCCATTGGGGCAGTCATCGTATTGCGATTTTCTCTTTTCCAGTAACCAGCATCGGACACAATCTGGATGCGACCGCCGTTTAGATCAATGAACTCAACAAGTAGTTTCAGCCCTAATCCGCCAGGAACTTTCCCGCGTTTGGTGGTGTTGTGTCCTACGGTGGCCCATGCAATGGCTTGTTCCGAAGACTGTACTAGGGTAACCAGTGCCCCTCAATCCAGTGTGACAACTCAATGACGGTCATCTGCCCGGTTGCGATTTCCAATGCTGTATCAACCGTGTCCATGCTCAATCTGGGATGAAACCCATTTACGAGCAGGAAAACTTTCGCAGATGCCATTCCGGTGCGCTTGTTACCGTCAACAAAGACATGCCCGGCGATGATCCGCCACGCCAGTAATGCAGCTTTATCGCAGATCGTTGGGTAGATTGCTTCGCCAAACACTGTTGCGTTCATCTCAACAAGAGCATGTTCCAGCGCCCCACGGTTAATCATGTTGTCTTCACCGACAAATAAACCGCCACCTGATTCTTCAATAAGGCGGCGGTTCAACAAGATGATTTCATCGACAGTCGGAATGATCAGTGTTTCGCCAGCTCCTTCCATACCGCGGCGTCTTCCTGCAATGTGACATCAATCGCCCTCAACACAGCAGCATGATTCTGATCTTCCGCCGACTCAGCTTGCTCGCTGAAAAGCGCTGTAGCGTTCTGGGAGACAATCTCTTCTATCATTTGCTCGTGTGTTAGCTGTGGCATATTTCCCTTCAACAACCATTGTAACCGCAATAACCACCACATTCATGGCACAGGTTCTTCCCCGCCTTCGTGCGGGTTTTTTTATTATCCCCACGACAATAGAGTTTCTGCATGGAAGTGGTGTGGTTTTCGGCTGATAGTGAGCTGCTCTGCTTGTTTGACTAACTCAAGTACTGTTAAGCTCATCGCTTTCCTCGCCAATGGGATTATAAACGCGCGACTCATTTCGCTGTTCGATCGTAGTAGGTGCTGCTGCCATAGCTGCAGATTTGATTTATCATGGTTTCTATAGGTGATGGGATATGCCAAACGATCATACTAACGACAAACCATCGATCAACTGGTTACTCGACTTGCCACCCGGTATCAGGGCAGCATTGCTATTGCCGGTGAACAAGATCGAAGTCTCGCCGGACAAAAAAGATGGCGCGAGTAAGTCATTGAAAGCCATCCTTGATGAACACAAACGTCTCTGGAAAGTGCATAAAGAGCGTTGCGAGAAAGGCGAGAAAAAGGAAAGGTTACATCCAAACTTTGCTTCGGTTTTATACGAATCCAATGTGGCCGAGATGTACCTTGATCCTTATTCATATACGCGACTGCGCGTGATTTATACGCAACTAAAGCAGTATGACAAAGCGATTCAGGTATGCCAGGCGTACATCGATGCTGTTGACAAGTTCAGACAAGCCGGCGGTGAGCAATGGCGCTTTGAAGAACACGTCATCGAGTTCAGACAATGGATCAGTAAGCTCCGCGCTAAGACTTATTGAAATACCCCGACTCCAAAGACCTTGTCAGCCTTTGTTGCTGCTCATGCGTCTGCTATTCGCTTCTTCTGGTCTATTTGTTCTTTTATCAGCAGGACTTTTCGGTCATATTCCTTCAATTCAATTGTGTTGGCATCGCGATACTTCATGATCATATCGAGTTGTAAATCGTATGTTTCTCTCTTGTTCTCCAAGGCATTCTTGTATAACTGCTTGCTCAAAACAAACGCAACGAGGCAGCCGCACACTAATGATATCGTGAAACTAAGCAGCCCATTTAGCCATTGTGCGAAAAGCATCACGCCTAACACTAAAACAGCACCACCGATTGCTAGGCTCCACGATTTACGCTTTTCCACTAGTGCTTTTTCTCCAGTATTAATGTCGCTAAGGTCTTTCTCTAGTTCACTAATACGCTTCCTTGCTTTTGCTGCACTGGACTCTTTATCAATGTTTAGCTGGTCAATCTCACTTTTTAGTCGCTGGATGGCTAGTTCGGCAGCAGTTTTATCTGTGCTAACCTGAACACGATTGATTGCTTCGGTCAAAGGTTTTATTGACACTGTCCCGCCTTTTCGTTGTGTGATCATTTCAGTGCCGCAGTATCCACACATAAAGCGATCCATATCGCTAGTTAATTCAAGTTTCGCCCCACAACTAGGACACTTGATTGGTATCACTTTTAGTTCGGTCATATTCAGCTCCATTAATTCTGATGCGCCGTATCGACGCCCCCGTACTGTTGCAGCATCTGCAAGAATCGCGTGGCGTTGTACTTATGTTTCACACCCGCGTCATAAAGCGTTCGCATCGCGGCATTAAAAGCGGCTTCTCGTTCCTGTGCCATGGTTGCCCTCCTGATGCTATTCTTCTTCTTCCACACCGGCATCTTTGCCCATGCGATATTTGATGTCGTAATTGATGATGAAGTCCAGTTCTTCGTCGGTGAAACCGTAATGCTGCGCCAGTACACGGTCGATTTCGTCGATGATTGGCTTGGAAAGTCTCGGATAAAATTCCTGATACTGTATGTCACCTGTCAAACTTGAAACTTTATCCTTCATCCGACTCTTTTCCCGATAATCTTTCATTAAACACTCGCATTGCCAAGACAATGATTCCAATGTCGTTTTAGACAATATATCTGGGCAAACAGGAAAATTACGAAGATCAATAGGATTTAAGTCTCGACAGTTTGTTGTCAGAATAAAATACCAGTAGAAGAGCGAACTGCTCAATATGGAAATAGCCGCATCTCTTGTTACTGAGTTATTGAAATATAAATAATTCTCACGGCTTGAGATAGATGGTTTACCGTTAAGTACGAATCGTGGTTGGTAGTTTGTGAAAATCTTCCAGTAGCGCCCCCCACCAATCCGGTAATACCCAACGTTCTTGTTATGTTTCTGGGAAAAACTATCGCCCAGTGTCTTTGGATTATTGAGTTTATTCAGAATAGATGATTCTATGCAGGAACTGATTTTCGGATAAATATATGATCTGGTTTTGTGTGTAATTGGCAAATAACCTATTAGTTCAAAAAGTGAATCTCTCTCATTAACAGACCACTTCGTGAATCCCGTGGTAAAAATCTCGCATTTATCCGCGTATTCAATACAGGCTATTACTATAGTCAGTAATACTTCCGCACCAGTGAATAATCTGCTTGGCCGTTCAGCATAATTGCTAAGCCATAGTGAACGTGATGTATTCTGCAATGCTACCTGTAGCGATTCCATACGTTGCGTGCAGACGAAACTAATGGGGATAATTAAACCAAGGCATCCCCTATGGTGCCTAAGCAGGCTTATTGATCTTTCAGTTATGAATGCATATAAGTTGCCAGATCCTATTGTTTTGTAGCCCTGTATTGTGTAATCGTCTCGTACCTTGCTATATTCCACATACGGCGGATTTCCCACAATCACATCAAACCCACCGCCGGCCAGTATCCCGTAGAACTCCGCGAACCAGTGAAACGGTTGATGGCTGTGCAGCCACTTCTGATACGCCGCGCTCTCAGCCAGCGTGTTAACCGGCGCTTTGCCCTTGCGCCCGGCGGCGGTGCGCGCTTCGGCCTTCACCACCGGCAGCGCAATGCCATACTCGCGTGCCAGCGCCCGGTTCAGTTCGTCGTTCAGTGCATGGAGTTCGGCTTTCAGCGCCACCTTGGCTTCAGCCAGATCGCTCGATTGGTAACCGTCGCTGATCTGCATGCGGTGATAGCCTCGGTATTGCCGATCAACTTCCCTGCACTTGCGCTCGACTTCGGCAATCGCGTCGTCGGCCAGCGTGTCGCCGCCCGACAGAAACCGCCCCTGCACCGCGTCGCCGTGCAACGATGTGCTCAGCGCCTCCTTTACCTGATCGCGCGTGGCAAACCCCACCAGCGTGTTGCCCGCCTTGATGTTGAAGTCAATATCGGGCAGCGGCTCGATGTTGGCTGCGTCCTTAATCTCCGCCGCCAGCCGCAGGAACAAGCGCAGCTTGCAGATTTCGGTCGCCTCCTCCATGATGTCCACGCCATACAGGTTGTTGACGATGATCGACTTCACGGTGTAATAGCGCTCGTTGTCGTGCTGCGCAATGCGTTTCAGTTCGGCCTTGAACTGCCCCTGTTCGGTCGCGGTGCCGGCGCGCGGTTTCGCTTGCGCAAACGCCCGGATGCGGTTGATGCACGCCTGATACAGCGGCAGCAGGATATTCAGCGCCGCGAACAGAAACGCGCCGCTGCCACAAGTAGGGTCCAAAACCGTCACCTTTTGCAGGCACTCGAAGTAGAACACGAACAGTTCGCGCTCGGTCATCTGCGCGATGGCGTCGTCGGCGTAGGTGAGGATGTCGAGGTTATAGGTGATCAGGTCATTGACGCGCTCAATTTTGCCGTCTGCGGCATCACTACAAATTTGCGCATACCGTTTGGTGCGCGCAACGTATTCGCGTTCGGTCTCGGTTGGCAGGTAGGCTGTCGTCTTGACTGCTTCGTAGACGTAGCGCTCAATGTTCTCGGCGGTGATTGGCAGTGGTAACGGCGTACCTTTCCCAATATCCTTGCCAAGAATCCGCGCCTGTTTGTCCAGCAGGAACGGCACGATGGTGTACTTGCAGTTATAGCCGGTGATGTCCTCCTGTGTGTAATACGCGCCCATCTGCTTCTGGTTGATGTACTTTTCGAAGATATACCCCAGTACATCGGGGTTGATGTCGCCGTCGTTGTGGAGCGGGCGCTCGTCCAGATACCAGTGATAGGTCTCAAAGTAATCGAGCAACTTGCGGAACACGGTGTTGTCGATGCTGATTTCGGGGCAGCGGTCTTCGATCTCGTGGCGCTGGAATAGCCCGCCGTTCAGGTAGGGTACGTCGGCGAGGACTTTCTCGTGCTTTCCGCGCGCGCCCTTCGGCTGGGCAAAGGCATTGAAGAAAAGCGGGAGTAGAAAGTCAGAATAGAAGCTGGTTTTGTTCTTTTCAGTCGCCGCCAAATGCTCGCGCAGCCAGTCTTGCCTGCCGCCGATGAAACCGTGCTTCTGGATGAAGTAGATAAACATCAGCCGGTTCAGCAACACACTGGCGTACCAGTTGCGATCCTCTTCCGTTTCTATGCCCTGCATCGCTTTCAACAGCAGCTCGCGGTATTTCTGGAACTCGGTATAGAACTTCTTCGTGACCTTCTCGCTCTCAAACGCCTTGTCGATGCGTTCCAGCAGGTCAATGGTGCCGGTCACATCGGCGGTCACCTCGAAGATCTTCGACCGTTCCTTGAACAAGCGCTGCTTCTCGGGCGTCAGCGGCAATTGCTTACCGGCGTCGTTGCACAGGTGATAGTTGGTCATCGCCGTGTCATTCGGGTGATCGGCGAACAGATAGATGCAGTCGGGATAATGCTTGCGCAGCACCCGGATGCACGGCTTCTCCGTTTCGCCGGTCAACGGGCGCAGCGTCATGCGCAGCACGCGCACGCCCTTGCCCTCAAACAGGATGCGCGCGTCGCTTGGCCGCGTCAGCAGGCTTTCAAACTGATCGAGCGCCACGGCTTCGTTCACGTAGCGGAAGTTCAACTGCTGTGTAAAAAATCGGCGTAGTTCCATGCTTTTGCCCCCTGTTGCTGTCCGGTTATGATCCCGAGCACACCATGCGCGCCTGTCGCGCCCGTGCGCGTGCGCGAACTAAGTCCTGTCGTTCATTGCCCATGTCAAACGCGCTGTACAGCGCGCTCAACGCCTGCACCAGCGCCGCGCCGGTCAAGCCATCACGGTGCAGCCGGTTCAAGGCCGAAATGATGTATTGCTCCAGGTCGCGCGTAAAAATACGGCGTAGTTCCTCGATGATGCGCCGTTCCTTCATATCGGTCAGGCCGGTGAAATACGCGCGCAAGGCTTCATCCACATAGCGCTGAGAACGGGTCAGCACGCGCTCATGGTTCAGGTCGGCGTTGATCACTTCCACCTCGCGCTCGAAATCCGCGAACAGCTTTTTCACGTTGACGTTATGATCGCGCGCCAGCGGATGCGAGCGGGCATCCGGCGCGCAGCGCAATGCGTTCAAAATGGCGCTCTCGTCCACCATCGTGCCGCCCGGCGTCTGCAGGTACAGCTTGCGATACGGGCCGGCGGCGCAGAACGCATACGTCGCGTTGTGGTTAACGTCTTTGTCGGGCAGCGCCCCGCGCGCGCCGCCGGGCAGCGCCTTGATGCGCGCAAACAGTTCTGGGTTGGACCGTTCCAACTCGCGGATGACGCGCTCGGCCTCCTGCAGCGGGGCAATCGGGTCGTTGGGGCCGTCGGGATCGAGCACGCTTTCCTCGCCGTTTGCGATGCGGTACAGCGATTGCTCGTTCAACACCTCGGCGTTGGTCAGGATTTTGTCGTCCTCGCCCAGCACGTCGTGAATCTCCTGCACGCGTCGTTGCACGCGCGCCTGTAGATTCAGGTGCTGTTCCAGCGCGCGCTCAGGCAGAAAGTTGAACACCTCAATCATATCGGCGGCGCTGCCGATGCGGTCAACGCGCCCGATGCGCTGGATCAATCGCACCGGGTTCCAGTGAATGTCATAGTTGATCACGATGGCCGCGTCCTGCAGGTTCTGGCCTTCCGACAGCGCATCGGTCGCAATCAGGCAATCGATCGGTATCTCGTCCGGGCGCAGGCCGTGGCGCGTGTTGGCGGTCGGCGCAAACCGGCGCACGATGTCCACGGTGCTGTCGTCGCCGGTGGCATGCTCGATCACCCGGTCGGGAAACACATCGCGCAGTTGTTGGTACAGGTACAGCGCCGTGTCCTGGTACTCGCTGAAGATCAGCACCTTTTGCCCGTCCAGCCTGCGCATTTGCTTCACCAGCGTGTCGCGTTTGTCGTCCAGCCCGGACGTGACGATCGGTTCGATCAAGTCGTGCAGCTTTTGGAGCGCCGCCATGTCGGCAGCGCAATCGTCCACCAGTCGGTCGGCGTCAAAGTCGCGCAGTTTATAGCGCATCGCGCCATCCTCTGCGCCGATCAGCGCCTGCAGCGCCTCATCATCGATGTCGCTCACCTGCCCGATATCGTGAATGGCC
>CAIQQO010000488.1 GCA_903873965.1 uncultured bacterium | reverse complement strand
GGGCGCAGCATGGCGATCAGGTCCACTGCCGGTGCATTGAAGCCGGTGGTCAGCACGTTGGCGTTGGTCAGACACTGGATGCGCCCCAATTTGAAGTCGCTGATGATGGTGTCACGCTCCGCACTCGGCGTGTCGCCAACGATCGTCTCGCAGCTCACCCCCCTGGCGCGAATGGCGTCTCGAACGTGGAAGGCGTGATCGACACCGGCGCAAAAGATCAGCCAGCTTCTGCGATCATGGCCATAAGCGAAGATCTCATTGACGGCGCTCTGAGTGATGGCATCCTTGTCGATAGCGGCTTCCAGATCCCTGGCGATGAACTCTCCGGCACGTGTGCCGACACCTGAGACATCGAGTTCGGTTGCCATGCGCTTGGAGATGACCCGGGACAGGTAGCCCTGGTCAATCAGCTCACGAACCGAGATTTCATAGGCGATGTCCGTGAAGATGGAGTCCTCGCCCTGATGCAGCATCCCTGAGTCCAGGCGGTACGGCGTGGCAGTCAGGCCAATTACCTTGAGCATTGGATTCAGACGCTTCAAACCATCGAGGAACCCGCGGTACATGGTGTTGGAAGAGCGCGGAATCAGATGCGCCTCATCGATCAGCACCAGATCGCATTGCTGCACGTCATAGACTCTTTTGTGGATCGACTGGATGCCAGCGAACAGGATCTGGGCGCGGATTTCGCGCTTCTTAAGGCCGGCGGAATAGATGCCGGCGGGTGCCTCGGGCCAGAGATTCTTGAGCTCGGCGTGGTTCTGCTCGATCAACTCCCGCACATGAGTGATGATCAGAATGCGCTGATCCGGGTAGGTCTTGAGCACGCCCTCGATAAAACTGGACATGACCAATGCCTTGCCGCCAGCGGTAGGGATCACGATGCAACAATTACCTGCATACTGCTCGTAATAGTTATAGATGGCGGCAATGGCGGCGCTCTGATATGGGCGAAGTGTCAACATTTTTCTAGTTTCCTTTGCAGCGCGTGCAGCGCAGCGTGTTCGCTTGGGTGGAGCACAACCAGGTTCTCCGGCGAGTTGTTGTGCTTGTTCTCGTCTTTGTGATGAACATGTTCATCGGGCCTTAGCGGTCGGCCAACCAACGTTTCTGCAACGACGCGATGTTCGTGTCGTCCAAAAAACTTTCGGTAAGTGGTCGGCTTGACCCTTGGGAACCGCTTGATCTGGCTTGCGCGGTTGTTGGCACGCAATACATCGGCCGATGTCACGTAGTCGGGATCACCATAGCGACGCACCCTTTGGGCATGCATTCCGCAATAGCCATGGCCGCCTTTTTCGGTACTTTGACCACAACCCGGATACCTGCAGGCCTTTGGCGGGCGGGCGGCGGCACGGCAACGCATGGACGCCAACTCCCGAGCCAGGCACCCACAGGACCGAACGCTGCCGTTGACCAGGTTGCCGGTGGACGCATGATGCAAGGCACCGCAATCGCACATGCATAACCAGACAATCTCCCCTTTTTTGGTGCGATTGCCGCTGTCGCGCAGAACCGTGAGTCGACCAGTCCGCATATCACTCAGGTCTCGTCGCTTACTCATGCTCACACTCCCTCGTACTTGTTAAATCCCGTGTCACGCCAGCGCTGGCCCGCGGGGAACTGGTACTCCACCCAATCCGGTCCGGCATCGATCTGCATGCCTGGGACCAGCGGCGGCAGATACAGGTGGTGATTGCAGGCAGTGCGTTGCTCGTTCTCATCGATGGAGCGTTGATGCAACTCGCATTGCCAGCCACCATCAACAGGCGTTGAGCGCAGACAGGTGCGGCAATTGACCTCGGGCGCCACCGCACTGTCGACGCCGCCATGGCACAGGGATGCGTGATCGCACAGGCGGCACTGGTACCAGCTCGGGTCATCGCTGATGCGTGCCAAGGGGAGCATGGCAAAGATGATGCGTTGGGCCTTGTCGAGCAGTTTTTGCGCGAAGGCGGTGTCGAGCTCAATGCGCTCGACATGCAGATCGTCGGTATCCTTGTTCACCGCCAGGTACATCGCGCGGGTGATGCCGGTGAGAATCATGTAG
>CAIQQO010000487.1 GCA_903873965.1 uncultured bacterium | reverse complement strand
CGTTGTGTTGCTGGCCGTAGTGGTTATAACCAATAAAATAGCCACAGAGCAACGCGCCATTGAGGCGACGCGCCAGGCGCAGCAACAAGCGACACAACAGGTAATACAGGCGCAGCAACAAGCGACACAACAGGTAATACAGGCGCAGCAACAAGCGACACAACAAGTAGCAAAAGGGACCCAGGT
Source organism: uncultured bacterium (assembly GCA_903873965.1). Taxonomy (GTDB): domain Bacteria; phylum Chloroflexota; class Anaerolineae; order J036; family Brachytrichaceae; genus CAIXPS01. Next base: position 2,103 of record CAIQQO010000487.1, on the reverse strand, counting down.
TGCTGCCTTTGACAAATACGAACACCAGATGGCCTTCATCCCCGCCGGCCCATTTCAGATGGGCTGCAGCAACGCTGATACCAATTGCAGCGGTGACGAGAAACCGCTGCATACCGTCACGCTGGATACCTATTGGATCGACACCACTGAAGTCACCAATGGGCAGTACGCGCAGTGCGTTGCTGCCGGGAAATGCACGCCGCCGTCCAACACATCATCGTACGGGCGAAACAGTTACTATGCTGCTGCGGCCTTTGCGGATTTTCCGGTCATCTACGTCAACTGGACGCAGGCGGGCGCGTTTTGCGCCTGGGCTAGCAAGCGCTTGCCGACCGAGGCGGAATGGGAGAAAGCGGCGCGCGGCGCCGCCGATGCGCGTATGTATCCGTGGGGCGATGGCAACCCAAGTTGCGCACTGGCTAACACAGATGGCTGCACTAAAGATACCGATAAAGTCGGCAGCCATCCACAAGGCGCCAGTCCGTATGGCGTACAGGATATGGCAGGCAATGTGTGGGAGTGGACGGCCGACTGGTATAGCGACACCTATTACCCGTCCTCGCCCGCTCGTAATCCGACAGGGCCCACCAGCGGACAATATCGCGTGTTGCGCGGCGGTTCGTGGGTCGACGATCCGTGGTTCTTCCGCGTGTCGAACCGTATCAGGAACGCCTCCGGCTATGCGAACTACAGCTTCGGTTTTCGGTGTGCTCGCTAACGCTCTCATGGATGTTCTGTCTTCTGTCTTGCTGAAATTCTGATGGGGTGTGGGGGCTTTGCCCCCACCGGACCAAAAAATGGCGACTTTATACGAACAGCTTTGCGACTTTGAAAATCTATATCTGGCGTTTCGCGCTGCGCGGCGCGGCAAGCGCGGGCAGGAAAACGTCGCCGCGTTCGAGCGCCGGCTGGAGCCGGAATTGTTTGCGCTGCAGGAGGCGTTGCGCAGCCAGACCTATGCGCCCGGCGCGTACCGCAGCTTTTACCGCACCGAGTCCAAACGGCGCAAGATTTCGGCAGCGCCTTTCCACGATCGCGTCGTGCATCACGCCTTGATGCAGGTCATCGAGCCGATGTTCGAGCGCAAGTTTATCTTCGACAGCTACGCCAACCGGATTGGCAAAGGAACGCATCGCGCCCTGGATCGCTGTACGCATTTTCTGCGCAGTTCAGCCTACAGCCTGCAATGCGATGTGCGCCAGTTCTTCCCGAGCATCGATCATGACATCCTGTATGCGCAGCTTGCCCGGCAGATCAACGACGCAGCCGTGTTGCGGTTGATCCGGCAGATTCTGGCAACCGGCGTGGGCGTGCTGGATTCTGAATATGACATGCAGTGGTTCGATGGCGATGATCTGTGGGCCAGCCTTCGCCCGCGCGGCCTGCCCATCGGCAATCTCACGTCGCAGTTCTGGGCCAATGTGTACCTCAACGCGCTCGATCAGTTTGTCAAACACGAGTTGAAGTGCCAGCGCTACCTGCGCTATGTGGACGACTTTTTGTTGTTTGCCGATGACAAGGCGACATTGCGGCGCTGGCAAAGCGCCGTGATCGCGTTTCTGTCCGGTCTGCGCTTGACCATTCACGAAGAATCGGCGCAGATTCGGCCGATAGCCGAGGGATTGCCCTTTCTGGGCTTCATCGTGTTTCCCGATCACCGGCGCTTGAAGCCGCGCTGCGGCTATGCGTTCCGACGCCGCATCAGGCAGCAGGCGCGCGCGTATCATGCCGGGCGGTTGACCCAGGACGATGTGACTCGCTCAGTCCAAGGCTGGGTGGCGCATGCGGAACACGGCGATACCTACGGCCTGCGTTCTGCGGTCTTGTCGCAGGTGGCGCTGTGAATCAGCCGGAACCTGCGCAGGCGCCGCGCGCGCGCGCAGGCGAGTCGCCCATCTTTGCGCGCGCCTACGATATGACGATCTGGCTGATCCCGATGATATCGAGCTTCCCCAAAGAGCAGCGCTTTCGTCTGGCGGCGCGCCTGGAATCCAGCCTGTTTGCTTTTCATGATTGTCTTCTGCATGCCGCGCGCGGGCGCGACACGCAACTGGAATTGAACAGCGCCGACATTGAGCTGGAACGGATGCGGTTTTATCTGCG
>CAIQQO010000486.1 GCA_903873965.1 uncultured bacterium | reverse complement strand
ATTCTTATCAAGATCATAGTACAGAACGCATCAGTGCCTCATATCGATGCGTTTTCAACCAGATTCAAGATGAGGTGTTTCACCGTCGGCAATCGATGGCAAGGCCATGATCGTGTGCATGAGCCGGCGCATCTGCATCGAAATGTATCAGGCTATCGTCGAACTGCGCCCCGAATGGCACACTGACGCCGACGATACAGGGGCGATCAAGCTGGTCATGGCCGGCAATGCGTCCGACCCGCTCGACTGGCAACCCACATCCGTAACAAACCGCGCCGTGAAGCGCTGGCCGCGCGATTCCGCGATCCTGCCGACTCGTTCAAGCTGGTCATCGTGCGCGACACGTGGCTGACCGGTTTCGACGCACCGAGCCTGCACACGATGTACGTGGACAAACCCATGCGCGGTCACGGGCTGATGCAGGCGATCGCGCGCGTCAACCGCGTCTTCAAGGACAAGCCTGGTGGGCTCGTGGTGGATTATCTGGGGTTGGCCGACGAACTGCGCCAGGCGTTGATCACCTATACCGAGAGTGGCGGCACCGGCAAGACGGCTATCGATCAGAACGAAGCAGCAGCCGTCATGATCGAGGAATACGAAATATACCGCGGGCTCATATATGGATTGGACTGGCGCGTCTGGACAACGGGCACGGCGCAGCAACGGCTGGGATTACTCCCAGTGGCACAAAACCATATCCTCGCTCAGCAGGATGGCAAAGAGCGCTTCATGGCGATCGTGTCGCAACTCTCGGCGGCCTTTGCGCTCGCTGTGCCGCACGCCGACGCACTGCGCATCCGGGACGATGTCGGCTTCTTTCAGGCCGTCCGCGCCGCACTGGCCAAGGGCGATACGAACGTACGTCGCAGCGACGACGACCTGGATCACGCCATTCGCCAGATCATCTCGCAGGCGATTGTGTCGGACGAAGTGATCGCCATCTTTGCTGCCGCCGGGTTGAAGAAACCAGATATCTCGATCCTGTCTGATGAATTTCTGGCCGAAGTACAGGATATGCTACAGCGCAACCTGGCGGTAGAACTCCTGTGCAAGCTGCTCAACGACGAACTCAAACAGCGCGGGCGCAAGAACCTGGTGCAGTCGCGCTCTTTCGCCGGTATGCTCGACGACGCCATCAAGCGCTACCAGAATCGCGCCATCGAAACGACACACGTCATCGAAGAACTGAGTGAACTGGCGAAGGCAATGCGAAATGCCGACGAGATCAAGAGTGCGTTGGGGCTGACCGACGACGAGATTGCCTTCTATGACGCGCTGGAAGTCAACGACAGCGCGGTGAAGGTGCTGGGCGATGACACATTGCGCGACATCGCCCGCGAACTGGTGCGCAGCGTCAAAGCCAACGTCACCATCGACTGGACTGTGCGCGAGAACGTCCGCGCCCAACTGCGCGTACTCGTCAAGCGTATCTTGTGCCGCTACAAATACCCGCCCGACAAGCAGGAACAGGCTACTCGGACCGTGTTACAGCAGGCCGAGTTGTTAGCAAAGGAATGGATAAGTGCGTAGCTTTGTGCCTATCACTTGGTTGCTCCGTTTGGCTACACTATTACACCTACCCTGCGTGACGAATGGCGTTCGACCACTCGAAAGTTGGTGTATGCTTCCGGTCATAGATTTCGCCTTTTAGGCGTACAGATAGACTTACGCCGTTAATGAGGATATATTTCATGGTATCTAGCAATAAGTTTTGCCCCTTCAACATGACGCCTGAAGAAATGTCAGACTACACCCGAGAATGGAACGGAGAACGCTTCGCCGACGGGCGGCCAAAGGTTTCCGATGCTCTGATCGCCAGGATAAGAAACCTTTCTGTCACCGGTGTGTGGGGTGTATTGCGAAATGAGGGTTACAACCACCAGTATGAAGGCGGATGGCAATTGACCCATCCGGGTGAAACATTGGTAGGCCGCGCCCTGACAGCCATGTACATGCCGCGACGACCAAATATGCGCACCGTCATGGAAGAACATGGCGCCGAAGCGGGTTGTATTGGTGATCAGATTTCATGGCCAATAGACATGCTCGTTGCAGGTGATGTCTATGTGGCAGACGTGTACGGAAAAATCGAGCAAGGCCCGATCATTGGCGACAATCTCGCCACGTCCATTCTGGCCAAATCCGGTAACGGCGTCGTACATGATGCAGCGGTACGCGATCTCGATGGCATCAAGGAATTGAAGGGATTTTCAAGCTTCGTGCGGGGGTGGCATCCTACCTATGCATCACCAACGATTATGCTGATGGGTGTTAATTGCCCGATTCGAATTGGCGCGGCAACCGTCATGCCCGGCGATATCGTGCTAGGTCGAGACGATGGCGTCATCTTCATTCCTGCTCATCTGGCTGAAAAAGTCGCCAAGACTTGCGAGTTGGTGCAGTTACGAGATAAGTTTGGCAAGCAGCGGCTGGCTGAAGGCAAATATACGTCTGGTCAAATTGACCGCAGATGGGATGATGATATTGAGCGGGATTTCTCAGAGTGGCTGGAAGCCCATATTGATGAGCTGCCGGTACCCCGGGAAGCGATTACAGAGTTACTGAAGGAACGTACCTGGTAGAAGGAGTATTGTATGGATAAACTACAACTGACGCCACAACAGCTTACATTCATGGATGTGTTTGGCTATCTGGTTTTTCCGGGATTACTGGATGATCGCATCGAGCGTATTGTTGAGGAATTTGAGGGCGTCTTTGTTGCGCACGGCGGTGGTCATTATGGTCGACCGCACGACGGCACCGCGCGTTCATGTATTCTGCCATTCATCGACCAGAGCGAATACCTGGCATCACTGCTTGATGATCCACGCATCGACGGCATTTTCACCAGCCTCCTGGGAGAAGATTACAACTACCTGGGCAGCGACGGCAACTTCTATGTTGGCGACACGGGGTGGCATTCGGACACGGATTGGAGTGGGAAGATGCGCGGTAAACCACCACGGGTATTTTACAAACTGGCCCTCTATCTCGATCCGGTGAATGCTGCAACAGGCGCTCTGCGTGTTATTCCGGGCAGCCAGCGTTTTGGCGACCGTTTTGCTGAAGATATGCAGGAAACGCTTCGCCAGTCACAGGACAAGCTGGGTATACCAGGCAATGGTGTCCCGGCAATAGCGCTGGAAAGCAAGCCGGGCGATGTGGTGATATTTAATCAAAACACGAAACACAGCGCATGGGGCGGCGGCAATCGACGGCGCATGTTCACCATCAATTGCACCAAGCGCTATGCGGAAGATGAAATCCCGCT
>CAIQQO010000485.1 GCA_903873965.1 uncultured bacterium | reverse complement strand
TAAACAATGAGTTTTGAACTACTACGAGATGCGGTGATTGCCGCACTGGACAGCAGCACGTTTGAGAAGTCGAAAGTCGCAATGGCGTTTGAGAGTGCGACTGAGGATATCGCAGTGGTCACGTTCACGCGTGGCGAGATTGAGCGAAACACAATTGGCGTAGCCAATCAGGCCTTCACCGATGACCAGTGGTTTCAGATTAAGGACGTGATCGAGCAGGAGATTGGCGATCTCACCCAGATCGAACACATCGTGTCCGCTGCCCTTGAAAACGACAAAGGTGATGACGACGACGATTACGACGAAATCAAAGGGACGATGTTCGATGACAGTGACGCACCGGAGTACATCTAATGAGCAGACTTAAAGGCCGACCAATTAGAGACTTGAGTGGTCAGAAATTCGGGCTGCTTGTAGCCATTAAGCCGACGTATGAACGCAGAAACGGCCAGGTGATGTGGGAGTGCATGTGCGAGTGCGGTACCAAACTGATCACGCGGAGGCAGGGGCTAACCAGTGGTCACTGTAGAAGCTGTGGTTGTATCAGATCGCTGGCACTGCCACGTTCAGAGTGGGGTGGTTAATGAGTGCAATATTGATTGGATTAGACGATTCTCGGACGGAAATCGGACACAAACCAACGCTCAAAGAAGCGCAGCAGATGGTTGATGGGCTAGTCGAGGTAGTTGAGCTTGGCCCAAACGGTATGTTACTGGTAAATGAGGACGGGAAAGGGCTTCGGTTAGACATCAACATGGAAGCCACAAAGATGGCAGTACCAGGCAGGTACATCTGCAACGGTGACTATATCGCTGGAGTTGCCATCCATTTGACCGGCAAAGAGGTATGGAGATGATTACCTCGCGCCTGTCCCTGGCGCTATGGGACGAGAGAACAAAGGCATGGGAGCCATTCCCCATGCACGCATGGACTTTCGAGGCGGATGATACCAAAACAGCGCATAACGTTTTGGTTGCGGTCAGGGCGTATACACCCGGCAAGCTGGGCATCATTCGCATCACCGACAGGGTTGAACGCGAAGTAGAGCTGGTAGAGGCATGACGGTGCTACAGGAACGGATACCTTGGGCAGAGATCAACGCCACCGCTGATCTGGTATCCGTTGTCGAGAAACACGTTCCCGTGTTACTGGGTAAGTTTAATGGCAGGTTGTCACCGGAAGTTCCATGCCCCAAATGCGGTGGTAAGACACGATTCCGGCTGAGGTTGTGGAAGAACGGTCATCTCATGGCGTTTTGTAGCCATTGCGCCCCGCGTGGGCTGAGTGCAATCGACTACATCAAGTGGTACTACGACTTTACGCCAGTCATGGCTGCGAAGTGGTGGATGGAGAACACTACCGTTAGAGTGGCTCCGCGACAGGCTATCGAACCTGTTCCCATCGAGCCGCTCAACCTTGCGCTGGCATTACGCTGGCACAATGACATGGACGTGCGAGCGCGTGAATACCTGTACCGGCGTGGCATGACCGACAGGTGGATTGATTACTTCAAGGTCGGTTATCACACGGGATACAGGCGCTACTCGTTCCCGCTCATCATTGACAGCCTACTGTGGGGTATCCAGTACCGGCTGAATCCCAAGATCGAATGTGTGTTGAAGTTTCTACGTTGTTTCGAGACGATGGAAAACAAGGTCAACATCATGCGCTACATCAGCGAGACAGGCAGCCACAACCACAACATCTACGGCACTACCGAGATTCAAAAGAAACCGTGGCTGTATGCCGTACTGATCGAAGGCGTACCGGACGTGGTGGCCATGTGGTCACAGGGATTCCCTGCGTTCAGTACGTTTCAGGGAAACAACCGCGCCAAGCCGTGGGACTTGGCATGGAACAAGTACCTGAAGAACATCAACACTATCTACGTCATTCCGGACAACGACGGTGGCGACAAAGGCGAGTTCTTTGCCAGCCAGAAGGTGCAGGAGATCGGCGGTCGCGCCCACTTGCACTGGCTGCCCAAAGAGTACAAGGACATTGGTGAGTTCATCCAGAAGGACGTTCCCACCGCATCGCAGCGGTTGACAGAGATGTTGATGCTGCCCCCCATGAAGGAGTTACTATGACGTTTGGCGTCGCCAAACCCGATGGAAAAACATTGACGGAAAAGAGTGGCGTAACCTACGATACAAACATGAATACTGAGGATGATTTGTACGAGGAAATGGCGAGTATATTAGCGAAAATCTACGAGATAGCAATATACCGCGCGAGGCATCCAGTACAATCGAAAACCAATGGAAGATGCAGTCGGCTATCTAAGAGTAAGCACGTCGAAGCAGGAAGCGAACTACTCGAAACCAGATCAACTGAAGTCAATCCGTGAGTACGCCAACGAGCAAAATCGTGCGTTGATCGAAATTTTCGAGGACACAATCAGCGGTCTAAAGACTGATCGCCCTGGGCTGCTGGAAATGCGTGCGTTCATCATGAAGCGGAAACAGGATAGCAAGCCGATCAGATACATTTACGTCTATCACCAAGACAGATTGGCACGCGATCTATACCCAATCCTGGATGTTGAGCATACTTTCGAGTTGCTTGGTTGCAAGTTTCTTTATGCCAGCAACAAGTTCAGCGATGATGACGCTGGCGAAACACTCAAGTTATTTTCTGGTGTTATGTCAGGCATGGAACGCAAGGCGATCCTGCGACGTTCTGTTTTGGGGAAACTTAGCAGAGCGCAAGCAGGATTTGTATTAATATCTGGAATATCGCCGTATGGATATTCGTATGTCAAAGAACATCGAAAGGGCGAACTGGTAATAAGAGAAAGCGAAGCCAGAATAGTGCGGCTCATCTATAAGTGGTATGTGCACGGGCTTGATCAAGACGAAGTTGAATTGAATTTTGAAGCCAATCATCCAGTGACACTACGTGGGATAGTAAGCCTACTGTTCCTAAAGAGGATTCCTACGAGATTGAACACTGATGGGCCAGGAAGCACACCAGTCAACACGCGTAGGGTGGGAGTGCCAACCTATGCCGAATGGTCGATTAGTGTCGTGCGCCGTATATTAATCAATCGCACGTATATGGGTGAATGGATATACGGCAAAACAGGTAGCACGGTGAAAACACCCGTCGTTGTCAAGGTGCCTGCTATTGTTACCAAGCTGATGTTCGATTCAGCTGCCGCACGAATCTCTCACAATAAGATATACAGCAAGCGAAACACGATCTACGAGTACATGATGCGTAGCCGCATAACCTGTGAGTGTGGCCGTGGCATGGGAGTTACTGTGCATGGTCACAAGAAATCATCCTATCGCTTGTACTATAAGTGCTATAGCTACAAGGTGGTTCACGGGCTAGAGAACAACTGCAAGAAAGGTACCCGTAGAGCAGATGACATAGACGAACGTGTCCAGTCTGCCATCACCAACATGGTTGAAAACCCACAGGGATTTATCGCTGGGTTCAGGGAACTTGAGGCAGCGGATAAACGAAATAACGACATCATCGGTACAGTTGTGGGCAGTCTTACCAAGCGCATTGAACAACTAGAGGAACAATCCGATAGGTTGCTAGACCAGGTGACACAAGGAGTGTTTACTGCAACACAGATTGAACGCAAAAACAAAACATTAGTGGAGGATATTAACAAGCTCAAAGCGGAGCGTGAAGCAGAACAGGCCAAGGTGTTGGCTATCGTTGCGGACACGCATCTGCGATCATTCGAGGCGACGTGTAAAGAGATTTCAAAAGGTATTGCACATGCCACGTTTGAGGATTGGCTGCAATACATGGCGTTATTGGACGTCCATGTGATTGCGAACTTTGACGACTCACTCTATATTACTGTTTCCCTAAATGGGAAGCCGATATGCGTAACGGAAGAAGGCAAGATGTCGATCTAGAGGTAACTATGACAGAAACGAATAACACTCGCGATACGTTTTTCATCGTCCCACACACACATTGGGAGGGCGCAGTCTTTAAGACACGCGCCGACTACTTAGATATGGGATTGCCCAATATTCTTCGTGCTCTCAGGTTACTGAAGCAGTACCCGAACTATCGCTTTCTCCTTGACCAAATGTGCTATGTCAAACCATTTCTGGATCGCTATCCAGAAGAGCGAGAAACGTTCCAGAAGTTCGTTGATGAAGGGCGTATGGCGATCACCGGAGGGTTGCTTTGTGAGCCAGACGTCAACATGCCTTCCGGCGAAACATTTGTGCGCCAGGCGCTGTACGGCAAGCGCTACTTCCGCGAAGCCCTCGGTATCGATGTCACTACGGGCTGGCAACTCGACACGTTTGGACACCATGCCCAGATTCCGCAGTTGATGAAGCTGGCCGGCTTCAAGTCATTCTGGTTCTTCCGCGGCGTATCGGGCTGGGATGTTCCCGCCGAGTTTTTCTGGGAAGGGCTGGATGGATCGCAGATTCCGGCGTTCTGGCTTCCCCAGGGCTATGCCATTACCTTCGATTCGCCGAAGACGCTGCCCCAGTTCGCTGCCTTTATGAAGGAACGCTATGACCAGTTAGCTCCCTTTGCGCGTGGGCTGGGCCGGGTTGGTCCTGCCGGCGCTGATGTGACCGAGCCGGAAGCGCATGTGCCGGCGCTGGTTGAAGCGTTCAACCGCATGCCTGATGCGCCGTTCACGCTCCGCATCGCGACGCCTGCTGAATACGAGGCGTATATCGATCAACATCGTGAGCGCTCTGTCGTGCGCGGCGAGCTCAACCCGATTTTCCAGGGCATCTATAGCAGCCGCATCCGGCTAAAGCAACTCACCCGCGATATCGAGAGACTTCTCACGACGGCCGAGAAGTTGGGCGGCACGCTGACGGCTCTTGGCGCGAAGAGCAACGAAGATCTGGTGTGGCGCGCGTGGGAACCTATGATGTTTAATCACACCCACGACCTGATGTCGGGCGTCATGACCGACTACGTGTACGAAGACACGCTGAACACCTACGAGTTCTCACGCAGTCTTGCGCGCAGCGAGGTGAGTGATCGCCTGCAGACATTGTTTGCATCCAGCGATACGCGCGGCGCGGGCATTGCCGCCGGCGTGTACAACGCGTTGAGTTGGGCGTGCACGGATATCGCCTTCGTTGATGTGGGCTTTTCCGAGCCCGGCGTGATGGACGTGATGATCACCGATGCTGCCGGCCAGCCTGTGCCGGCCCAGCTGATGGAGGCACAGCGGGATGGTAATGGTGCGCTTCTGCAAGCCAAGGTCGCGTTTGTCGCTCGCGAAGTGCCTGCGCTGGGCTATGCCATCTACCGCATCCACGCGGTCAAGACAGCGACAGAAGATGTAACCACCACCGCTGGCAATGTTATCGAAAACGAGTTCTTCCGTGTAGAACTTGATCTATACAGTGGCGCGATTACCCATTTGATTCGCAAGTCCGATGGGTACGATATGTTGCGCGCACCGGGTAATGTGTTGGCGCGCGAGCCCGATCATGGCGATTTGTGGGAGCCGTATCAGCCACTTGATGGCGGCAGCCGCATTGCGATGAAGAATAAGCACTTCCCGCCACAACCGGGTCAGGCGCTGTTCAGCACGGAGCAATCTGCAGAAGCCGGTCACATCAAATGCGGTCCGGTTGTCTCGGAGTTCACCGTGGCGCACCCGTTTGGCGCAGGTGGGCGCTACAGCACAACGGTACGCCTGTATGCGGGGTTGCAGCGCATTGATGTGTGCACCCGGCTCCTCAATGATGAGACCTTTGTGCGTTATCGCGTGCTTTTCCCCACCACGATTCAAGGCGGGAACAGCGTGCACGAGATTCCGTTTGGATCACAGGAGCGCCCAGATGCCATCGAGTTTCCGGCGCAGAACTGGATCGATTACAGCGACGGCCAGAATGGGTTAATGCTGTTGAACCGCGGACTGCCCGGCAACAATGTGGCGGGCGATACGCTCATGCTGTCCCTCATGCGCAGCTCGGCCATTGTGGCGTATGGCTTCGGCGGGGGCTACGAGCCGGGTATGTCGTCGGACACCGGATTGGAGGTGGGGCGGCAGTTCAGTTTCGACTACGCGCTTGTACCGCACACGGGCGACTGGCGCACAGCCGATGCCGTGCACGCCGGTGCTGCCTTCAACGCGCCGTTGATGACGCGTACGCTGGATACCCACGCCGGATCACTCCCGGCAAGCTGGGGACTGCTAACAATCGCGCACTTTGGCATCGTCGCGTCGGCGGTCAAGCCGGGCGTAGATGGTGGTGTTGTGATGCGGTTGTACGAGTCGCAGGGCGCAGCGGTGGATGGCGTGAAAATCACTTTCGCCGCGCCCATCACCACCGCGCATGAAGTCAACCTGATCGAAGACCCGATTCATGCGATAGATGTGGTTGATAACGCTATCTGCCTGAACTTCCATCCGTTCGAGATCAAGACGGTGAAGATCGATGTGAAACGTGGTGCGTGAAACGTGAAATGATGTCCCGCCAGACATGCGGAGCATCTCGCCTGGCAAACACAAGGTCGATCCTACCCGATTGACCTTGTGTGTATTTTGAGTGATCACAAGGCGTCGCGTCCTTTAGGCCGGGATCGTTTGCTTCACGCTCTTTCGATCTGACCGCTAAGGAAAAAGCCGCCGTGCCTTGACCTCGGCCACGGCATCGTCGCGGAATCGATATAGCTTTGCGGGACGGCCCTCGTGCGTGCGCACAGTGCCCGTTTCCTCGATCACTTTGGCCTGCAGGATGCGGCGACGGAAATTGCGCTTATCCAGACTTTCACCCAGCACGATCTCGTACGCTTCTTGCAGGTCGCTCAGTGAGAACGCGCTTGGCAGCAGTTGGAATCCGACTGCGGAGTATTCAATCTTGTAGCGCAGCCGCTTCAGTGCGTAGTTCAGGATCTGATTATGGTCGAATGCCATCTCAGGCAGGTTATATACCGATTGCCACTGCGCCTCGGCGGCGTCATCGCCGGCCTGCACAGCCAGTGGTGCGGGTACCAGTGCGAAATAGGCCACTGTGATCACGCGTCCGCGAGGATCACGTTTTGGCTCGCCGAAAGTAAAAAGTTGCTCGATGTGCACGGCATCGCCCTGAACACCCGTTTCTTCATTCAGCTCGCGCATGGCGGCGTTTTCAAGCGACTCATCTGCTTCGACGTAACCGCCCGGAATGGCCCAGCGACCTTCAAACGGCGAATTTCTGCGCTTGACGAGCAACACCTGCAAGTCGCTTTCGCGCAAGGTAAAAATAACGATATCAACTGTGACTGAAATCTCGGGTCGCATGCCTATCTTTATTTTAATCCCAACGTTGATTTCTGCCCTCTTTAGTCACTTGTTGTCGCGTGCCAATTGCGTTTCGACACCAGTCGCACTGCGATAAGACGACGCGCCGGTGCAGGCAGGTAACTGATATAACGCCCCATGGCATACATGCGCGAATCACGGTTATGGCTGCTAAATTCGCGCACCGAGTCTTCCATCGTGATATTACCGGCCAGCAGCGCTTCCTCGTAGTGTGCATTCCACTGGAACAGTTGTGAGTGTGCGGTGCGCAACTCCGTCAGCATCAGGCGCGCCAGTGGCCCGCCCTCATCCAGAAAACCGCTGTCTGTAAAGTCTCGCTCGGCTTCGGCCCGGTCGTATTTCAATCGGACGATTCTGGCATCCCATTGACCGTGGCGCAAGGTCATTTGCGCATAACTCACGCGTGTATCGCCATCGAACGGCAGGCCGGCCGAACCCGCGTTGACTATAAGCACGCCGTGTGAGCGCTCAATCAGGGGCATGTGAGTGTGCCCGATGCAGAAAAGAGCCGGCAAGGGATCGCCGATGAGAGCGGGTAATTCATTATCAGGTGTATGCCAGTACACGCCCGTGCGCGTGCCGCGCATCGATCCATGCGTCAGTCGTATCGCCGAACCGTCGGGCGCGTTCAGGTCAATCTTGAAAGGCCATGCCTGCAACGCCGACACATCGCGATTCAGCTTCAGATAAGTCCAGTACGAGCTGCGCCGCATTTCGAATTGCACCCCGCTGGGTGTGTCGCTATGCCGCGTATTCGAAATCACGTATTCCTCATGATTCCCGATTAGCGTTTGCCAGCCGCGCATGCGCTGCTTCTCCTGCACAAAATTCAGGCACTCCACGGGGCGCGGTCCGCGGTTAACCAGATCTCCGGCGACGACGACGACGTCGGCTCCCCACGCCTCGACGTGTTCGGTCACGGCTTGCAGAGCGACATAGTTGGAATGGATATCTGAGAGTACTGCCAGTTTCACGGCTCTGGGTCCTTTAGTGTGTTGTTGTTGAATTTGCGCACCGAGTCTTCCAGCGCTTTACTCTTCTAACTTCTCGGCCAGCTTGACTTCATGCCATATGGCCTGCAATTCGGCGCTGCTCATCGCTTTCATATCGGCGTTGCGGGTGCGCACGATGGCCTCCATAGCGCGGAACCGGCGCGAGAACTTCAGGTTGGCTTCGCGCAAGGCAGTTTCGATATCGATCTCATAACCATCTGCCAGATCGGCGATGGTAAAGAGCAGGTCGCCCAGTTCCTCTTTGCGATGGTTGTTGTCGCGCGCGGTAAGTACTTCATCGATTTCCTCATGCGACTTGGCCAGCCTTTGTTCGTGGTTATCGAAGCGAAATCCGGCGCGCTCCGCCTTGTGCGCCAGTTTCTGTGCCTGCGCCAGCGCCGGTAGCGCGGGAGGAACGCCGTCGATGGCCGATTCGCGCGCCGGCTTGCCGCCTTTGCCGTGTTCCAGCTGTTTGATCGCGTTCCAGTTGGTAAGTACATCGCCAACACTGTTCACGACCACGCGGCCTCCGTACTCGTCGCCGAACACATGCGGATGCCGGCGTTTCAGTTTGGCGTCGATCTCACTGATGACGTCAATCATGCGGAATTCTTCGCCCTCTGTGGCGATCTGCACTAGCATGATTGTGTTCAGCAACAGATCACCCAGTTCCTCGCGCAACGCGTGGATGTCGCCCAAGTCGATCGCGTCGAGTACTTCATACACTTCTTCGAGAATATCTTTGCGCAGCGACTCATAGGTTTGCTCGCGATCCCACGGGCAACCCTCAGGCGCGCGCAAATGGGCCACTGTTTCCTGCAATCCCTCAAACCCGCCCACGCGCGGCGCGGGCAACGCCGGAATGTACAGCGATGTCAGATGGTCGAAGATGTCGCGGTGATCGAGCTCGTGCAGGGGAACATGGGAGACGCGTGGAAGAGGAGAAGAAGATATGACTGCGGTATTTTCTTCTCCCTTGCTCGCCTGCTCTTCCGAACTTAAGCCGACAATCCAGATTGGATGCTCTGGCGCGTACTGATTCATCAGTGTGAGTTTGACATCGGATGCGATGGCGCGCGAATAGACTTGTGCAATCAACGCTGGTTTATCAGGGTTGAGCGAAGGGTGATGCAACGCAGCCAATTCCAGTGCGTCGTTGATCTGCAGTCCATCAAGTGGATCAACAGAGATGGTGGCATGTTGCGCCACGGCTTCGAGAGTCGGCTCGATGAAACTCAGCCCGCTGACAATACGCGTTGCAATGTGCGCTGTTTTAGCGCGCGCAAGAATGGCGTGCACAGTGGCTTCGCCAACGAGAGGATGACCCGGCACGGCATAAATCACGTCACCTTCCTGCGCGGCGGTAATGACGGCATCCGTGATGCGCGCGTACACCTCTTCAAATGCAGCGCCGCTTTCGTAGAAGCTGTCGAAATTGTGCAGAATCAAATGGCCGGGCAGCCCGGCAACGGTAGGATGTTTGCGCGTGCGCAGGTGAATCTCGCGCGCGGCGCACAGGATGTCCCACGCTTCGCGCGTGAGGTGTTTTGGATCGCCAGGGCCTAAACCTAATATCGTTAGCATGTCGTAACCAGTTCTTTCAATGCAGTGACACTCCCGTAATCTCAGAGATGTCCGACCCGTGTCAGCTTGGCGATCAGCGTGAGTGTTGTGCCTGTGCACCATTGTAAAACACTGCACAGGCGCATCGCACACAGGCTGCATCCGTGCCTCCGGCGTTGCGCAGGTATAATGTTGCCTATCGCGAATACAGTTGCACCCAATATTGAAATCATCACCCGTCAGGCGACGGAGCTTGAGCCGCCATGGCGCGTCATCATTCACAATGACGATATAACGCCCTATGACTTTGTTGTGCATCTCCTGATGAGCATCTTCAAGCTGGCTGAACCGTTCGCAGATCACATTGCGCTTACCGCGCATCTCACCGGGCGCGC
The DNA here is from genome assembly GCA_903873965.1 of uncultured bacterium. Taxonomy (GTDB): domain Bacteria; phylum Chloroflexota; class Anaerolineae; order J036; family Brachytrichaceae; genus CAIXPS01. Next base: position 34,099 of record CAIQQO010000485.1, on the reverse strand, counting down.
GCTGGTGGTTATCCGCCCGAAACGCGAAGCCGAGACGCTGGTGGCCAAATCGCACTTCGCCGCGCGGCTGGAAAATTTTCCACTGACATTTTCACTTGAGCCGGACGGAAAGTGAGAATGGGCGCGAAGCGTGGAGAACTGCAATGTCGGAGATCCGACCTCAGGTGACTTCTGGTTTAATTTGTGTAATCCAGTAATTCGTATAATCCGTGATCAACCTTGTTACATTTATTTGTTTCTCCACATCTTGATGATATTGCGCTGTCATGCGGCGGCTATGTGTATCGCTTGAGCCATTCCGGCGATGAAGTGTTGATTGCGACCGTGTGCACGGCTGACGCTCCGCCCGGCGCCGTTCTCTCACCATCCGCGCAGCATGAACACAGGCAATGGAAACTGGGCGACCAACCGTATGAAATGCGCTGCATTGAAGACGACGCTGTTGCAGGGTTGCTGGGCGCGTCGTATGTTCACATGGGATTGCTGGATGCGATCTATCGCTACGATGAATATGGCCAGCCGCTGTATTCTGGCAAGGATTTCATGGGTGGCCACGTGCACTTGTCGGATTGGGGCAACCAGTTTCCGGCACTGGTTTCACTGCTGGACGATCTCGTCGTAACGTTTACACCTTTCCGGGTGTACGGGCCTCTGGCCGCTGGCGGCCACGTGGATCACATCATCACGCGCCGCGCCATCGAGCAGTTGTGTTCTCCTGATCAGATCATCTATTACGAAGACTATCCCTACGCGCAGAAAAACCCGGCTGCCATTGTGCAGGCGCTGGGCGACGCTGACAACTGGCGTTCCAGCCGGATCGAACTCACGGATGATGAAGTGGAGATACGCATCGAGGCGATTGCCCGATACGAGTCACAATTGGCCGCCGTGTTTGGTAGTGCTGAAGATATGCCCGGACTTGTGCGAGAGTACGTTGGCAGCACGGGCGGAGAACGTTACTGGGAGCAGGCGTAAGTGACGCATCGAAAAAACCTCGTCGGAGCAAGCCTGATTGTTCTGCTACTTATAGCCATAGGCATGCCCATGGTTGGAGCGAGTGGCGCGCATGCTCAGGAGCCGGAACCGACTGCCACCCTTGATCCGTATCAGCCGACGGTGGAAGTGGTGGCGACCCCCTATCCGACGCCGACATCCCCGCCGCGCACTTCGGGTGATCCGCTAGTGCACCTGGTGGCTGTCGGTGAATCGCTGGTATCGCTCGCGGCGCAGTCGGGCTTTCTGGTAACCGACCTGGCCCAACGCAACCAATTAACGCAGCCCTACCTGCTTGTGGCTGGACAGAAAGTCAACCTGCCTGAACCAGTCTCTGAACATATTCGACTGCACCGTGTGGCCGCAGGCGAAACACTCAGTGGATTGGCCGCCCAATATAGCATCTCGCCCTACCTGCTGCGCCAGACCAACAAACTGGCTTGCGTCGATTGCCTGGTGATTGGGCAGCTTCTGCGCATTCCGCAGTCCAGCGTCACCACCAATCTGCCAGAACCATTCAATACGATCGATGTATGGCCGCCCGTGCCGCGTCAGGGCGACGTGGTCGTTATTCGGGTTACCAGTTCGGCGCATCTGGAAGCCATCGCAGGGACGTTTGCGGGGCGCACACTGCACTTTGTGCTGCAGGAAGGGTCGTATACCGCGTTGACGGGTATCGGCGGATTACAAGATCCGGGCGTATATGCCATCGCCTTGCGCGCCATTGCTGACACAGGTGCAACCTCCGAAGTCACCGGACGTATTCAGGTGCAGGCGGGCGGGTTCGGCTATGAGAACCTGACTGTCAATCAGCGTCTGGTGCCATTGCTTGACCCGCAAGTCAATGCTGATGAAGTAGATCAATTGCAGGCCATAGAAAGTCAGTGGACGCCGACGCAGTACTGGGATGGCACATTCAAACTACCCGTGCAGAGCAGCCGGATTGCCTCATACTATGGTGCACGCCGGAGTTTTAACGCAGGCACGTTGCATACTTATCACAGCGGTACCGATCTGGCGGCGCCAGTGGGAACGCCTGTGTATTCTGTTGCGGCCGGGCGGATAGCGGCGGCGCAGGATTTCAAAGTGCGCGGCACCGCCATCATTATTGATCATGGCCGCGGTATTTTTACCATGTACTGTCACCTGTCAAGCATGAAGGTAAAAGTGGGCGATGCGGTGGATGCCGGACAGATGATTGCGTACTCGGGCAACACCGGGCGCAGTGAAGGTCCGCATCTACACTGGGAACTGGCCGTTGGTGGTGTGACGGTAGATGCGCTCCCGTGGACGCAGCAGCCACTTCCGTAAGTACGATTCAGCCAATTCATAACACGCCTGGATTTTGGTGCCATAGCTTCCTTGCACGGGGTAGATGCATCCAGTATAATCCGCCTGTTTGTGAAGTCTGTCGCAAATAGCCCCATGTAAACGCGAGGCGAAATATCGCGCGTGCAAACAGGGGCTGGATCAAGGTGGTAGTGATGAGAACCGATTTTGCCTTTGTTGCCGTAATGATGCTGGCTGCCGTCTTGCTGATGGGTGTAGCGCTTCTGGGCGCTGCGCTTCTGCGGCCTAAGAAGCCAAGCAAAGCCAAGCTTGAGACCTATGAGTGCGGTATGGAGACCGTGGGCGATGCATGGGTGCAATTCCGTGTGCAGTATTATATTTTCGCTCTGATCTTCGTGCTTTTTGATGTCGGCGGCGTTTTTCTTTTTCCATTTGCCGTTGCCTACAATTCGCTTCCTTTGTACGCCATCGTCATGGTGTGCCTGTTTGTCCTGACTTTGCTCGGATCATTACTGTATGCCTGGCGCAAGGGCGTCTTGCAATGGGACTAGGGAGAGAAAATGACAGTCTTTGAGGTTATCAATAACATCCTGAAGATCGCCGGCGATGCGTTCGCCGGGCTCATCACCAGCATCCTGGGCGCCGGCGGGCTTGCCGATTTCGTGGTTATGCTGGTGGCAGCGCTCATTATTTGCGCCTTGTGCGCTGTGGCCTTCATGGGTCTTACTTACGCTGAACGCAAGATAGTTGCACGCATTCAGGATCGCATCGGTCCCAACCAGGCCGGCCCTTATGGTGTGTTGCAGCCCATTGCAGACGGCATCAAGATGTTCACAAAGGAAGACACCACGCCGGCAGAAGCCGATCGCTGGGTCTATAACCTGGCGCCGCTGGTGATCGCGGTGTTTGCCCTCCTCACCTATGCGGTGATTCCATTCGCCCCCGGCGTTGTCGGCACCAACCTGAACATTGGCGTGTTTTACGTCATTGCAGTGGGTTCCGGGAGCACTGTGGCCATTCTTATGGCCGGCTGGGGCAGCAACAACAAGTACTCCTTACTCGGCGCCTTCCGCACCGTGGCCCAGCTTGTCGGTTACGAAGTGCCGATGTTGCTCAATGTGTTGCCAGTAGTGATGCTGTCGGGTTCGATGAGCCTGGTCGACATTATTGAGCGCCAGACACTGGGCAATGGCGGTAATGGCATTCCCTTTATCCTGGTAGTACCGCTCTCCGCCCTGATCTTCCTGATTAGCGGCATCGCCGAAACCGGACGCTCGCCCTTTGACCTGCTTGAAGCCGAATCCGAGATTGTGGCCGGCTTTCATGTCGAGTACAGCGGTATGAAGTTCGCGCTCTTCTTCCTCGGCGAATATGTGAACGCCCTAGCGGTTTCGATCATGTTCACCGTCCTTTTCATGGGTGGCTACGCCGGCCCGATCCTGCCTCCTTATGTGTGGTTGTTGCTCAAAGTAGCTGCTGTGTTCACCATTCTCATGTGGTTGCGCGGTACACTACCGCGCGTCCGCGTCGACCAACTAATGAGCTTTAACTGGAAATTTCTGGTGCCGATGTCCATCGTCAACGTCATCCTGATCATGATCATCGGTAAAGTGTTTGTGGCTGATCCTGTAACAGCGCAGGTGAATGGCGGCATCGCCGTGCCCCCGCTGGTGCAGGCCATGATCTTGTTCACTAGCAACGTCATTGTGTTGCTGATCGGCCTGCTCATGGTGTCACGTCAGGCGCGCCAACTGCGCCTCACTGAGGCGGAAGACCTGGATAGACGTGCTGCGCACAATAAGGCGGCGGCAGCTAAGGTGGTGGCTCAATGACATTGCAGCAGATCCTGTTTATTGTTATCTCGCTGGTGGTTCTGGGCTCTGCCTTTCTGGTAGTCACCACGCGTAACCTATTCCATGCGGCTCTGTTCCTGGTGGTGTCTTTCTTTGGCGTTGCCGGGTTTTACGTTCTACTTGATGCCGGTTTCTTCGCGGCGGCACAGGTGCTGGTTTATATCGGCGCCATATCCATTCTGTTTATCTTTGCCGTCATGCTCACACGCGACGTTATCACGGCGCAACGCGGTAATTCACAGTGGCAGGCAGCTGCGTTTGTTGGCGCATTCCTGTTTCTGCTAATGGCAATACTGCTCGGTCCTTTCTCCATCACCATCCGCGGACACCAGTTTGGCAATGCCAACTGGCCCTTTGACATGGCGGGAGATGCCATCAAGGCGGCGCCGTCCAATTTCGTGGGAACCATGGGCAGCGGGCTGGTGAGCATGGATCAATATGGTGTGCCCTTTCTGCTGGCCGGGGTGTTGTTGCTCGTCGCGATGGTTGGCGCTATATGGGTCGCGCGAGAATTGCGCGGGCGCGAGGCGGAGAAGGCCGCCGCAGAAACCGCGATTGACGATGCCGATATGGACATGAATCAGCCGGTACAGGAAACGTTACCGCTTGTGGATACGAACGAAGCTCATGAATCACACGACGCAGCTGCCGTCGAGAAGCACTGATAAGAGGGTTGAACGATGATCAATGGAATTCCACTTTACTGGTATTTGATCGTATCCGCTGCACTGTTCTGCATCGGGTTATACGGTGTCTTGGCGCGCAAGAACGCCATTGCCGTGATCATGTGTGTTGAGCTGATGCTGAATGCGGTCAATATCAATCTGATCGCCTTCTGGCGCTACATCACGCCTGCTGCGATTTCGGGGCTTTCATTTGCGGCGTTTATCTTCGTCGTTGCCGCAGCTGAAGCAGCGGTGGGTCTGGCGCTGATTATTTCGATCTATCGCAACACACGCAGTGTTGACCCAGAGAAAATTGATTCAATGAAACTATGAGCAGAGAATTACTCGGTACACTCACCTGGCTGGCGCCGCTGCCACCGCTGTTGTCGTTTGCGGTGATTGCGCTCTTTACGAATCGCTACCGCATGGTCAGCGCAGCCATCGCCGTAGGCTCGATGCTGACATCGTGTTTATTGTCCTTCATCGTCTTCTTTAATGCTGTCGGGATTGGCAATCTGGGAGAAGATCCGATTCGCGGCGTTCCCTACAGCTTTATCCCCACTGCGGGCAGTACCTTCAACATTGGCGTGGCCGTTGATCCTCTCGGTGCGACGTTCATGTTCATGGTGCCGCTGGCCTGCACGCTCATCTTCATCTACAGCACCTCTTATATGGCTAAGGACCCGCTCTTCACGCGATTCTTCGCGTTCCTGAGCCTGTTCGGCGGTTCTATGATGGGTCTGGTCGTATCGGACAACCTGCTGTCGCTGTTCGTGTTCTGGGAGTTGATGGGCTTCTGCTCGTACTCATTGATCGGCTTCTTCTACCGCAAGCCATCCGCATACAAGGCAGCCGTCAAAGCGTTCATGACCACGCGCGTCGGCGATATGCTGCTGCTTCTCGGCATCGTGTATCTGTATTCGATGACCGGCACGCTGAACTTCTTCGATATTCTGCACAACCAGGAAGTTCTCACTCACCTGGCTGAAGCCCCCGCCGTGCTAGGGCTGGGCATTTCGGCGGCCGGGCTCATCGCGATTCTTATCTTTGGCGGCACAGTTGGCAAGAGTGCGCAATTCCCGCTGCATGTGTGGTTGCCCGATGCGATGGAAGGTCCTACGCCTGTCAGTGCGATGATCCATGCTGCCACTATGGTCAGCGCCGGTATCTTCCTGCTGTTGCGCTTCTTTCCCTTGCTGCAGGTGGGCGGGCGCGATACGCCAGCCTTTATGATTGTAGGGCTGATCGGCGCGATAACGGCTTTCCTTGGCGCGACTATCGCAGTGGCGCAATATGACATCAAGCGCGTGCTGGCTTTCTCCACCATCAGCCAGCTTGGATTTATGGTGGCGGCCATCGGCATAGGGGCCTATGGTGCAGCGGTATTTCACCTGCTCTCACACGCTTTCTTCAAGGCGCTGTTGTTCCTTGGCTCCGGCTCTGTCATTCACGGTGTGGAGCATGGGCATGAGCATGTCGCACACAGCGAGCATGAAGCTCATGGCAACGAGCATGGTCACGGCGACGCGGATGTGCATGGCCATGATGCGCCTGCAACGCCTGCCTTTGACCCGCAGGACATGCGCAACATGGGCGGCCTGCGCAAGCGCATGCCCATCACCTTCTACACATTCCTGGCGGGTGGTCTGGCGCTGGCTGGCTTCCCGTTTATCACCGCAGGTTTCTGGAGCAAGGACGAAATCCTGGCTGACGCCTTCCACGGCCTGAGCACTGGCAGCACTATCTCGACGATTGTGTTTATCGTGCTGGCCTTCTCAGCCTTGCTGACAGCGTTCTATACTGCTCGTCAGATTTCAATGACCTTCCTTGGCGAAGCCCGTACTGAAGCGGCTGCGCATGCAACAGAGTCTGCGCCGGCGATGACCTATCCGCTGATCGTGCTGGCGTTCTTTGCCATCTTCTTCGGGTTCACCAATGTTCCCAAGGACTTCCCGATTCTGGGCGCTCTGTTTGGCCCGGCGGCAGGCTGGTTGAAGGGCTTTGTGGGCACGCAACTGGTCGAGGTTGAGAAGTTCAAAGAGGAGGCCTTCGGCTTCAATGTTATACCTCTACTGACTTCGCTGGTTGTGGCGCTGGGCGGACTTGGGCTTGGCTGGATGGTTTATGGCCAGAAGCCGCTGAAGGCAGGGCAAACTGATCCGGTTGAGAAGATGGGCGGGTTGTTTACCTTCCTGCACAACCGCTGGTATTTTGACGAGTTGTACCGAGCTATCTTTATCAAACCCTTGCAGGCAATTGCAGATAACTATTCACGCATTGTTGACAAAGGCGTTATCGACTGGCTATTGGAAGGCGGCTATAAAGTGGGCGTAGGTATTGCCAGGGCGCTCAAGGAATTTGATCGTGTGGTTATCACGGGCGGTTCCGACCTGATCGGTAACACGGTGCGTTCCATTGGCCGCGAAGGTCGTGAATTGCAGAGTGGACAGGTGCAGGGTTACCTGCTCCAGGCGCTGATTGCCGCCGTCGTATTGATGCTGTTTTTCCTGGTGGTGGCGCAGTAAGGCGATTATTGCAGAGAACCTGAACTATGGATTTTATACAAAGCAACATTCTCACACTGCTCGTGATTGCGCCGGTACTCGGTATGGTACTGGTACTGTTGGCGCCCGCTGAGCAAACCCGCCTGATCAAATGGGGATCGATCGTATTCAGTCTCATCCCGATCGCTCTGGCCATCATCATTTGGGCCGGCTACAACCAGGCGCAGGCCGGTTTCCAGTTTGAACAACGGTCCCCGTGGTTCCCACAGATCAATTCGAGCTATCACGTCGGCGTGGATGGCATCAGCATTCCGCTGATCGTGCTGGGCGCCTTCCTCACGCCGTTGTCAATGCTCATGTCACTTAACATCCAGAAAGGTGTGAAGGCCTATTTTGCGCTCTTCTTCCTGCTGGAAGCGGCGGTGGTTGGCTGCTTCATCTCACTCGATCTGATCTTGTTCTTCGTCTTCTTTGAGGCCAGCCTGGTGCCGATGTTCTTCCTGATCAACCAATGGGGCGGCCTGAACAAGAAATACGCATCGTTCAAGTTCATCCTGTACACCATGGCAGCCAGCCTTGGTATGTTGCTGGCGATTCAGGTTGTCGGTGTGGCTTCGAAGAGCTTCGACCTGTTGTATCTTTTCTCGGCGCAGGGACGGCCTTTTACAGGCACGAATCAAGTGAACCTGCTGGTGCAGGATCCGAGTGTGTGGCGCGGCATCGCGTTTTTCGCATTCAGCCTGGCCTTCGCGCTCAAGTTACCCATCTGGCCATTTCATACGTGGCTGCCTGATGCACACACCGAAGCGCCAACAGGTGGTTCGATGATGTTGGCCGGCATCCTGTTGAAGCTAGGCGGCTACGGCTTCATACGGCTGGTAATTCCATTGTTTCCGGATGCGGCGGCACAGTTTGCGCCGGTGCTGGCAGTGCTGGCCTTTATCAGCATCGTGCTAGGCGCTTTTGCTGCGTGGGGTCAGACGGACTTCAAGAAACTGGTGGCCTATTCCTCTATCAACCACATGGGCTTTGTGGCCATCGGCGTAGCCTCGGCTGCGCTGGCATACACGAAAGCCGTGCAACCCATCGATGCCAACCTCGCTGCCAGCGGCGCGGTGTTCCAGATGGTGACACATGGATTGTCCTCCGCGGCCATGTTCGCACTGGTCGGCGTGGTCTATGAACGCGCTCATACCCGAGACCTTACCAAGTACGGCGGATTGTGGGCCATCATGCCCAAGTATGGCGCGATCCTAATCTTCTGTTCGATGGGTTCGCTCGGATTGCCCGGACTGGCTGGCTTTGTAAGCGAATTCATGGTGACGCGAGGCTCATGGTCGGCATTTACGTTGCTGACGGTATTGTCGATGGCGGGCTTGCTCGTTACGGGTATCTATATCCTGAAGGCATTGCAGAAGGTGTTGCACGGGCCTCTCGGCGAGGAATGGCATCATCATCCACTGACGGATATTTCAATACCCGAGATCGTGGCTGTAGCGCCGCTGATGATTGCGATGCTGGTGCTGGGAATCTTCCCATCGCTTGTTTTGAACCTGATCAACGTCGGCGTGGTACGACTATTCCAATAAAGCTGGCTGAATAGACATGGTGAACACTTTCTCAATCCCGGTTCTGACACTGATCATGCTTTCGCCAGTGATTGGCGCGGTGGTGATTGCACTCCTGCCGAAAGATAAGTCCGAAGTCATCAAGACCGTCGCACTGGCGTCATCGTTGGTCGCTTTGCTTCTGTCATTCTTTGTATTAGCGGGTTATAACCGCGATCTTGGTGGGTTCCAGTTTACCGAGCAATCCACCTGGATTCCATCGCTTGGCATTGGATATCATGTAGCCATCGATGGTTTCAGCGCGCCGATGCTGTTGCTGACGGCCATCGTGCTGGTTGGCGCGGTGCTTGTGTCGTGGCGTGAAAACGATCGCCCGCAGGCTTACTTCGGTTTTCTGCTATTGCTTGTTTCAGGCGTGTTTGGCGCGTTCATGTCGCTGGACATCTTCTTGTTCCTGATCTTCTACGAAATGGTGCTCTTCCCGGTCTACGTGTTGATAGCAGGCTGGGGCAGCACACGGCGCGAGTATGCGGCCATGAAGCTGACGATATATCTCTTCATCGGTTCACTCGTAGCAATCACTGGTTTGCTGGTAGTCTATTTCAAGGCAGGCAGCACTTTCGATTTCATTACGCTGGCGTCCAATGTGAGCAAACTGGCGCCAGCGGAACTGGAACTGATTCGCCCGTGGTTCATCGCTATCTTTGTCGGGTTCGGTGTGCTGGCCAGCTTGTGGCCGTTGCATAACTGGTCGCCCGATGGATATGCTGCGGCGCCTACGGCGGTTTCGATGTTACATGGTGGCGTGTTGAAAGCTACGGGTGCATATGCTGCCCTGCGCTTTGGTGTTCAACTGATGCCAGAAGCCGCAAAGTACTACCTTCCCCTCATCGTCTTCCTGGCGCTGGGCAACGTGTTGTATGCCGGTTTCATTGCATTCAATCAGAAAGACCTCAAGTACATCGTTGGATTTGCATCGGTCAGCCACCTTGGGCTGGTGTTGCTTGGCATTACGACGATGAACGAGCAGGGACTGAATGGCGCCGGGCTGGAACTCTTTGCCGGCGGCGTGATGACTGGGTTGATGTTCGCCCTGGTCGGCATGGTCTATGGTCGCGCACACAACCGCAACATCGATGAACTGAATGGATTTGTCAAAGTTATGCCTTTGGCGGCTGTCGGCTTTGTCATCGCAGCATTGACGGCGATGGGTATGCCGGGTCTGCCGGGCTTCCTGGCCGAAATACAAATCTTCATGGGTCTTTGGACCGCGGCACAGACCAACAGCCTGATGTTCCCCGGCGTGCTCAATTCGTGGTACAGCTGGATTGCCATCGCCGCTGTGCTGGTCATTTTGATCACGGCGGCGTGGACGCTGCGCGCAGCTTATCGTGTCTATTTCACTGAACCAACCAATCCTGAGTGGCAAAAGCTTCCGAGATTGGATGTGCTTGAAAAAGTGGCGATCGTGTTTATGTGTGCTGTGCTGATCATTGTAGGGCTTGTGCCCAACACGGTCATGTCAGTCATTCAGAGCGGTGTGCAACTCATCGTAAGGGCATTAAGCGCCGTGGGCAGCTAACAAACGGGATAACGTCAACTATGTACGGTACACAATTCAACCCATCAGAATTACTTGCAGTTGCGCCGGAGATCGGATTGACCATCTGGGCTTTTCTGATCCTGTCGCTGGATGTTCTTAAGCTGCCGCAAATAAACCGGCGTGCGCTCGGCATGCTTTCTGCCATCGGCATGCTCGTGATCATGGTGCTGGCAACCGTGCTGGCCGCCCCGGAAGACAAGAGTGCCATCGTGTTGGGCGGTATGATTCGCCACGACACCTACGCCTATGTGTTCGATGCCATCTTCATTGTCGCCGGCGCACTTACCTGTCTCATTGCCATTGACTTCAAGCCCTTGCGCGCGGGTAGCGAGTTTTTCGCACTGGTCATCCTGGCCACCATGGGTATGTGCCTGATGGCTTCTTCCAACGACATCATTCTGCTCTTCCTCGCAACCGAAACCTCCAGTATGGCGCTGTATCTGCTGGCCGGTTTCATGCGTGATACCCCGCGCAGCGCCGAAGCAGGCATGAAGTATTTTATCTTCGGGGCTGTCAGTTCGACGGTCATGTTGTATGGTCTTAGCTTGATCTACGGCTTAAGCGGCGCCACCAACTACGATCAGATTGCGGCTGCACTGACCAAACCGGAGTCCCCCGCAATGGTCGCTGTATTTGCGCTGCTGCTGGTCATGGTCGGCTTTTCATTCAAGACGACAGCCGTGCCCTTCCACTTCTGGGCGCCCGATGTGTATGATGGCGCACCCACGCCTGTGACAGGCTTTATCAGCACAGCCTCCAAGGCAGCCGGATTCTCGATCATGATTCGCTTCCTGCTGTATGCGTTCACTCCGTTGCAACCCACACTGGCTTCGTCAACCTGGGTCGCGATGATGCAGCCAATTGCCATCCTGACGATGTTCCTGGGCAACTTGCTGGCCATCACGCAAACCAGCGTAAAGCGTATGTTGGCATATTCCAGTATTGCGCAGGCTGGCTACATCATGATCGGTGTGACAGCTCTGGCCTATGCTGCTGCACGTGGCGAGATCAACGGTGCAGAACCGAACGCTATTGCAGGCGTCATCTTCTACATCGCCACCTATATGTTTACAAATATCGGCGCGTTTGCCATCGTTGGATTGGTGGCTCAACGCGTAGGTGGTGATAGCCTTAAGGATTTCAATGGTCTGTCGCGACGATCACCTTATCTGGCGCTGGCGATGGTGGCAGTGCTCTTGAGCTTGACTGGCGCGCCGCCGTTGGTGGGTTTCGTTGGCAAATTGTTCCTGTTCCGCTCGGCCGTTGATGAGAACCTGATTGGATTGGTCGTGATTGGTGTGATCAACGTGCTGATCTCAGTGTTCTACTATCTGGGAGTGGTGCGGGCGATGTACGTCGACCGCAGCCCGAACGAGAATCGGCCCTTCCCTGTTCCAGCAGTCACAAAATGGGTTGTGTTGATTACCTCGGCAGCGGTTTTTATCATCACCGTTGCTTCGACGCCTTTCTGGGATCTGGCAGTAGCTGCAGCCAAATCGCTTCAGACGATTTTGAATTAGTAAATGGGTCTAGTTCAGTTCGCTGCCGATGCATGACTGCGAACTGAGCACTATATGCAGGCGGACATGCAAAAAAGCCTGTCTAGAACCAGCACGGTGTGCTAAAATTCAACACGCTCATGAGCAGTCGGAAGGAATCACCCTTGGTCGTATTAACGCGCGCACTGCCCCCGGCAGTGGTCGCGGGTATGGTCGTTCAAGTGGCGTTGGTGGTCGGTGGACTGATGATCGGTTCACTGGTACTCGGGTTGTTCCTGGATAAACAATTTGCGACCAAGCCACTTTTGACCTTGAGTCTGGCGTTTATCGCTCTGCCTTTGTCTGTATGGCTGACATATCGTCTAGCCATGCGCACATCGGCCAGGGCGCGGGCACAATACGAAGCGTATCTGGAAAGTCAGGACGAGTCAAAGAGTTTGCCGCAGGAGATCGCCGGCGCATCGTCTGATGCATTGGCGCATGCGAAACACTAGCGCTCGACAGGGAATAACAGTAAACTTCAATGTAAGATCGATGTTGGATAACGAATAAAGACACATGAAACCAAGAACCATATTGCTTCTCGCGTTTATGATCTTCGCGTGCGTGATCGGGTGCATGCTGGGCAACTTCGGCCAGGGTATTGCGCTTCCTATTGGAGGCCAGAGCGTTACGTTCAAAGCATTTATCCCGCCCATTTCCGTTCCCGCTGAATTGATCGTGCAACCCTCGATCGATATTCTGGGAATGAAAGTGGGTTTGTATAATACGCTGTTCACAACATTGATCGTCGATGTGGTGATCATCATTCTCGTGATTATTGGACGGCGCGGCATTAGTGAAAAAGGTGAACGGCCCGGAAACTGGTTTACCAATTCATGGGAAGCCTACATCGAGATGCTGTACAAGCAGTACATCGTGCCGACGCTCGGCGCACGCGCCCGCGCTGTCGTGCCGATTGCGGTCACAGCTTTCACGTTCATTTTGATCGCCGGATTGTTTGAACTACTTCCCGGTGTCGAGTCCATCGGCGTGGTTGAACGCGTGGCCACAGGCGGCTTCTGCTCAGTGAATACTGGCGGCGTTACATTAGTCACGGGCCAGAAGATCACGACCAATTTTGCCAAGGATTGCGGTTTCCAGCAGACTGGCTCGGTGGGCAGCGCTTCGGTGGCATCGATCACCTCGGATTCGCCGGCAGCACAGACTTCGCAGGGCGGCGTCATCGTGGTTCCGTTTTTGCGGCGTGCCACATCGGATTTGAGTACCACGCTGGCCATGGCGATCATTGCTTTCCTGTTTGTGGAAATTCAGGGTGTGCGTGCCAATGGCGTGCGCTACTTTGGTAACTTCTTCAGATTCAGCACACTGCGCCATGCTGGTTCTGGCATGACCGGTCTGATCAATTACATTCAGTTTGGCGTCGGCTTCCTCGAGTTGCTTTCGGAATTCATCCGCATCATCTCGTTCTCGTTCCGACTTTTCGGCAACATGTTTGCAGGTTCGATTCTGGTGTTCGTCATGGCGTTTATCATGCCCATGGTACTGCCGACATTGTTCCTGGCGCTGGAGTTTGCCATCGCAATCATCCAGGCTTTCGTGTTCATGATGTTGATCGTTGTGTTTACGTCACTCGCAGTGGCTCACACCGAACACTAAACCAAAAACAACAAATCACTTAGTTCAGCAAATCAAAGGGAGAAGGTTGAATGGATCCAGAAGCAGCAAAACAACTTGGTAAACTCGTGGGCGCAGGTATTGCCGGTGGTGCAGGAATGATTGGACCTGGCATCGGTATTGGCTTGGCCGGTCTTGGCGCGTTGATCTCTATCGGGCGCAACCCCGAAGTGACATCGACACTCCAGACGTACATGATTCTCGTCATTGCGTTTGCCGAGTCACTCGCCATTTTTGCACTGGTTATCGCGTTCCTTCTGTTGTTCGCCATCTAAACAGAGAGATTAGGGATTAGAGATTGGAGATTAGAAATCAGAGGGCAGAGATTAGAAGTCAAACAGCGCGCGAAGCGGGTTTGAATGATGTGATCTCTATTCTCAAATCTCTAATCTCATTACCTGGAGGATTGCATTGGAGATTTTAGCAATTACACGCGTGATGGCAGAAGGTGGTGGCGGAGACGCTTTTGGCGGCCTCGGTATCAACTCCTTTTTGATCATCGCTCAGATCGTTAACTTCATTTTCCTGCTCCTGTTCCTGAATGGATTGATCATCAAGCCCATTCTGAAGGGATTGGAAAACCGTCGCAAGCGCATTGACGAGAGTCTGGAAAGCGCGCGCAAAGCTGATGAGCGCCTGGCTAACGTCGAGCGCGACTATCAGGCGCGTTTAAATGAAGCCACTGCTGAAGCGCAGAAACTGCGCGCGGATACACTGCAGGGCGCTCAGGCTGATCTGGAACGTATCCGCAAAGATGCATTTGCTGAGGCTGACCGCATTAAGGCTCAGGCGCACATCGACGCTATTGCTGCGCGGAATCAGATGCTGGCCGGGTTGCGCTCTCAGGTCAGTGCACTGGCCATGGCGGCTGCCAACAAGATTATTGGCGACTCGCTGGATGCTCAGCGCCAGCAGGTTCTGATCAACGAGTTTTTTGCCAAAGTGCCCGCTACTCTGCTCTCGGGCGTGGATGTTGCAGGCTCTACGGCTGTGACCGTTACATCAGCTTTGCCGTTGTCTGATGGCGAACAGGCTGCAGTCAAGGCCGACTTGGCGAAGCAAGTAAGCCAGCTTGGTGACGTGACTTTTGATGTCGACCCCGGCATTCTGGGTGGGCTGGTTGTTCGTATCGGCGATAAAGTTGTCGATGGCAGCGTATTAAGCAAGTTGAACGCATTGCGCCAATCGCTGAACGCGTAGTATACCTAACGCTATATAAAAACCTCACAGGTCAACGGCATAGTCATGTCGTTTGCCTGTGAGGTTTTTTGTTAGCTATTTCTTCGCCGCAGGTTTGTTCTCGGTCTTGCCCCAGGTGTCTTTTAACGTCACTGTGCGGTTAAACACCGGTTTGCCGGATTGCGAGTCGGTGTCGGCGCAGAAGTAACCCTGGCGCATGAATTGGTACCGTTCGCCGCCATTCAGGTTGGCAAGACCTGGCTCTGCCTTGGCCTTGTCCAGCGCAATTAGTGAGTTGGGGTTAAGATTGTCTTTATAGTCACCGCCCGGCGGTACGTCATCTGGGTTGGGCTTGTTGAAGAGTTGCTCATATAAACGCACCACGGCATTGACGGCATGTGCTGCGCTTACCCAGTGCAGTGTTCCCTGCACCTTGCGGTTATCGGGCGTGCTGCCGCCGGCAGAGGCAGGATCATAGGTGCAACGCAACTCCACGATTTCACCTTTGTCGTTCTTCACGGCGGTGTGGCATTTGATGTAATAGGCGTGCTTTAAGCGCACCTCGCGGCCCGGGCTCATGCGGAACCAGCCTTTCGGTGCATCCTCGCGATAGTCATCAGCCTCGACGTATAACTCGCGTGAGAAGGGAAGCTTGCGTGTACCCGCAGCAGGATCTTCGGGATTGTTATCGGCGTCGATCCATTCAACCTGATCTTCGGGGTAATTGTCGATGACAACCTTGACCGGCTTTAGCACCACCATGACACGGACGGCGCGTTTGTTCAAGTCTTCGCGCACGCAGGCTTCGAGCTGTTGAAAATCCGCAATGCTATTGGCCTTGGAGACACCAAGACGCGCGCAGAATTCACGCACGGCTTCTGGCGTGTAACCGCGTCGGCGCAACCCGGACACCGTCGGCATGCGCGGGTCGTCCCAGCCTGTGACGTAGTTGTTTCTCACCAACTCGATTAGCTTGCGTTTGCTCAACACGGTATAAGTCAGAGCTTTGCGCGCAAATTCAATCTGTTGTGGATGGTAGATGCCAAGCGCATCGAGGCACCAGTCATAAAGCGGGCGGTGATCCTCAAATTCGAGTGTGCAGATTGAGTGCGTGATGCCTTCGATAGAATCCGATTGTCCGTGCGCATAATCGTACATAGGGTAGATGCACCATGTGTCACCCGTGCGGTGATGCGTAGCGCGCAGGATGCGATAGAGCACTGGGTCGCGCAGGTTCACGTTCGGCGAAGTCATATCGATCTTGGCGCGCAAAGTGTGCGAGCCGTCGGCGAATTCGCCCTTGCGCATGCGCTCAAACAAGTCGAGGTTCTCTTCAATGCTGCGACTGCGGTACGGGCTGTCACGACCGGGTTCAGTCAGTGTGCCGCGGTATTCGCGCATCTCGTCGGCGTTGAGATCGCACACATAGGCTTTGCCGGCCTTAATAAGCTGCATGGCCCACTCGTAGAGTTGGCCGAAGTAATCCGAGGCGAAGAACAACCGATCTTCCCAGTCGACGCCAAGCCAGTGTATGTCGGCCATAATGGAGTCGACGTATTCCTGCTCTTCCTTGGTGGGGTTGGTATCATCGAAACGCAGGTTGAATTTGCCATTGTAGTCACGGGCAATGCCGAAGTTGAGGTTGATCGACATCGCGTGGCCGATGTGTAGATAGCCATTTGGCTCAGGCGGGAAACGTGTATGTACGCGCCCGCCGAATCGGCCGATGCGTATGTCCTCGTCAATTAAGTCGCGGATGAAGTCTTTGGAAACGGCATTCTCGTCGGTGGGCATGGGTCGCAGATATCCTTTCTTGCTGGTTTCAAGGAATTGACTATAGCACGGGATGACCGCTGTGCCGAGTGCATATCATAAAACGATGCTCGGCAGCGGCTCAGAATATGCAAAAGCCGAATAGCGGTTCAAGATTAGTGAATGACTTGCGAAGGATTATGGATGAAGAATGCACTGGTACCCTTCGCAAGGCGTCTGATTGAAGGCTTAGCCGGTTTTCTGTAGCACAAAGATGCGCGGGTGCAGACCGCCGAGTTCAACTTTGAGCACCTTCTCTATGGTCCATGGGCTGTCATCGGCCAGCAGCAATTGATCCATCAAGCGCACTTCGTGTGTGATGACAGTGAAGAATGCACGTGGGCGTGCTACACGGGCTGCTTCCTCAAGAATGAGAGGATAGATGCGCAGGTTCTCTGCATGTGATCCGACAAGATGCCCGAAGGGAAGGTCAGCGGTGATAGCGTTAATGCTGCGGCTGGCCAACGGCAGGGCGCAGCCATTAGCCTGGTATAGCGCTATACGCGAACCAGCACCGGCTGCGGTGGCGTTTTGGCGTGCGCAAGCAAGCGCCGTGGGGTCGATATCGCACCCAATGAGATGTCGCGCCGGCCCGGTTAGTAACCGCTCGACCAGCAGCGTGCCTGATCCGCACGCAATGTTCAGGTAGACATCGCGCGGATTAGGATGTGTCAAACGCACCATAGCGTGCGCCACGGCTCCGTTGAGCGCGCCTTCGAAGTTGCAGACCCGCCATGCGCGTGTTGCCAGCGGACGCGGTGACAGGCGCACAAGCACATCCCATCCCACACTGTCTTCATGGATGGAAGGGGTGGGACGCACGCGAATGAGCAAGTCTGCCTCGTCGTCGCTCATCACCAATCCTTCAGCTTCAGCGAGATCCGATTTCAACCGCATCATTACTGCGGAATCTGAACCTGCCGCATTCAAACGCAGCGATTTGAACGCGTTGCCCGCATGCAAGCCACGTACCGCAGCGATTTGCGCGCGCACATTGCGCAAGTGTTCATCTCCAAGCAGCGCCTTTGGACGGGGTATAGGATATCGCTGCAGTAGGTACAGCGCCTGCACCGTCTGGAGCTTGAGTAAATCGCGCAGGTCGCCGTCGAAACTGAATAAAACAACGCCGCCTCCCTCAGCGGGCGCGCCGTCTTTGCTGGCTTTGATCGTGCTGAAGAAACGCACGAATTTATCAAAGCGGGTTCGAATCTCGGACGTTGATACCGACTCCAGGCCTTCAGCCACATCGGCTTCGATGTAATAGGTTTGTGGACGCGATGGCGTCCGCGGTTGTGTTCTTGCCATGATAAGTGTTACAGAAGCGCTCGCTGTGCAACGGGCATCCAGGCCCGTGCAGGTAATGTATGCATGCCGGGTGAATACCCGCTGCCCGATTCCACAATAAACCCGATGCCGGCGACCATGACCGCCAGTGTTACATCGAATGCATTAAGACTGTCGCCTTCGCCGGCGCTGAGGTTAGCCATGCCGCCATCAGCCAGTACATAGACGTGTCGTTCACCCAGCCTAACACGCTCGATATACGGTAATGCGTTTGCGTGAGGATTGGAGTATAGCGCCGGGATATCGATCTCTTCATTCAAATGCCCTACATTCATCAGGAAGGCGCCTGACTTAAACAAGTCAAAGTGGGCTGATTTGATCACATGGCGAGAGCCAGTAGCGGTGATGATCACGTCGGCGCTGGGTAGTGCCTCCTCAAGGCTGACCACCGGCCAGCCGGCAAATGATGCTTCCAGTGCGCGCGCCGCGTTCATCTCCACCACGCTGATGTGACCGCCATAGGCGCGCGCGGCATCGCACACTCCACGACCGACCAGACCATAGCCTATCACCAGCACGCGCTTATTGTGAAAGGTCAAGCGTGTGCGGTTGAAGAAAGCGTGGCAGGCTGTGATGCCTACCATGTAGCGGTTATGCAGCCCTTCCTTGACGGCGACATCATCCCAGTTAAAGATCGGATAAGTCGGTGACAATTTGCCAAGGCGCGTGATCCCGGATCCTGTTGCTTCCAGCCCGGCTACAACGTGTGTTGCTGGTGCAGTACCCACGGCCAATACGCTGGTGATCTCAGCGCCCATCTCACACAAGTGCGTCGGCGACCATGCGATAGCGCGCTCAATAGACGTATTGTAATCTGCGCGCGACATGCCGTGCCATGCATGCGCCTTCACGTTGCCTGAACCACGCGCCATGCAATGCGCCACCACTTCATTACGCACCGTGTCGGGATTGCATGTAGTGAGATAGATATGCGCACCGCGTTCAAGCAGACCCTCGATGGCCACGATCATCTTGATATCGAGGTGCATCGAGCATGCCAGCCGCACATGGCTGAGATCGGGCAATGCCTTCAGCGTTGCGCGGGTCGCTGGCATGTGCTCAGTAGCCCAGGCGATATCACGTTCTAATGTATGCATAGCTTAAGTACTGTTGGGATTCCGCTAATTGGTGTGGAAGGTCATGACTTGCGCGATAATAACACTGATGACTGAGGTGACGTCGCAGACTTTTGATGATGCGCTGTCGGAGATCGGGGATTGGATCGCCAGCTCCAGCTATGCGCAGGCAATTGAGCGCTGTAACGCGCTGGCGAAGTCTTATCCTGATGCTGTCCGATTGATACGTTTGCGCGCCATCACCTATGAGTTGCAGGGTCAGGCGACGCAAGCTATCGATGATTATCGCCATCTGCTGGATATTATCCCAGCGGACGCACCCGCCATGGCAGGATTGGCGCGTTCACTGGCTAACGCCGGTCAGCATGCTGAATCAGCCGTGTTTGCGCTGCAGGCACTGGCTATCCTGCCAGAAGATCCTGATGCGCTGAGTATTGTTGGGCGACTGGAAGATGGGCCTGTTGGTCGCGGTCAGATGGCCGAAGTACGATGGATGTTTAGAGGCGGGTTGACCAACCGCGCCTTTAGCCTGATCCATAAACTGACGCTGGCAGCGCCGGATCGCACTGATATCCAGATTATGCTGGCTGAAATGCTGTGGCGCAGCGGGTACAAGGTGTCTACCGTTGAGTTGTGCCAGAACATTCTGGATGCACAACCCGACTGCCTGAATGCACACGTCATTCTGGCCGCAGTGTGGGCTCAAATCGGCAACATGGATATCGCCGATGTGCATCACCTCGCCGTTGAACACTATGATCCAGACTATCGCGCCACCAGTGAATGGCTGGGCGATGCGTCGCCGTTCTTTGTCCGCGATGCGCCTGCCAGTCCTGCGTCGACGCCGCAGGATGAAGTGAGTCCGCCTGCGGCAGCGGATATTGACAGCGAACTGGATCGTTCGGCATGGGTTGATGAACTCATTGCTGCTGCAGGCCCGGTTGCGCCAGATGCGCAGTCCAGTCCGCCATCTACGCTATCACTATCCAAAGAGCAGGATGCTACATCATCTGCGAGACAGCTCCCCGGGGAAGAGGCAGATATTGACTATGATGGCAAGGTGGACGACACGATCGACACTACCCCGTTGGAGTGGATACCGGTGCATATAGAGGATCAGATCGATGACATACCCGCATGGTTGTCAGCATTAAGCGCTGAGAAAGCGCCGGCAACCATGGCTGACCGTGATCCGAATCAGCCTGCTGATGATTCAGCTCACACACCACGCACCGGAACGGTGACGAAGTGGTCGCCTGAGCCGCCGCCAACCGTGACATTTCAACTGGCGACGAAACCCACATTGCAGGAAGCAACAGCGGTCACAGCTACCAATGATGCGCAGTCCACACTCGCCCAAGAACCAGCCGCGACAGATGAGAGCACCAGTGCGCCGAATTCAGCCTTAGTCACTGCGCCGAGTGTGTCAGAACTTGGTGATGCCGATTCGGCACTGCCCGCACGCAAGAAAGAACGCAAGACGAAGAGCACGACAACCCGACCTAAGCTCGCAATTGAAGAAGTGTTGGGTTTGGCGCACAAGGCGTTGGAAGCAGGCGACTACGAAAGTGCTGCTGATCATTACGCAGCCCTGATCAAAGCTGGCAGGAAACTCGATACTGTGCTGGCTGACCTTGAAACAGTGACGCAAGCGCATCCACGCGTGCGGCGCTTTCAGACCATGATGGGTGACATCTATACGCGCAAAGGGGATGTCAACTCGGCACTAATAGCGTATCATCGAGCGTTAGAGACTACAGAGAACAGAGAGAATGGAGATTGAAAACTGGAGCCCGGATGGCACTAAACCCTAATCTCCCTATCTCCAGCGACTAATACAAGAAGGAATTACGAAAGAACATGGAAAGAACACTGGTTATTGTTAAGCCCGATGGTGTGCAGCGTGCGCTGGTCGGAGAGATCATCAAGCGATTTGAATCACGTGGCTTGCGCATTGCGGGTATGAAATTGATGCGCATTTCGCGCGAAACGGCTGAGCAGCATTATGCCGAGCACAAGGGCAAGGGCTTCTATGATGGCACCGTGGCCTATATGACCTCCGCACCGGTTGTGGTGCTATGTCTGGAAGGCCCCGATGCAGTTGCCGCCGTGCGCGCCACCGTGGGCGCCACCAATCCGCTGAATGCCGCTGCCGGCACCATTCGCGGCGACTTCGGTTTGAACATTTCACGCAACTTGATTCACGCTGCTGACAAGCCGGAAACTGCTGTGCGTGAACTTGCGCTGTATTTCAGCGAGGCCGATATGATCAGCTACGAGCGCGCGGCTGATAAGTGGTTAAAAGAGTAAACATATCGATGACCACATCTGTTCGCACACGATTTGCCCCTTCCCCCACCGGCGATATGCATATCGGCGGTGTTCGCACGGCCATCTTTTCATGGTTGACTGCGAAGCATCATGACGGCCTGTTCTTCATGCGCATCGAAGATACGGATCAGGATCGGCATGTCGCCGGTTCATGCCGGCGCATTCTGGAAACCTTCGACTGGCTTGGCATTCAACTCGATGGCGGCCCCGATCATGCGTCGCTACAGGCGATGAAGAGCGAAGAAGATTATCCGGGCGCCTTGAATGACGGCAGCTACCGCGGTATCCCGGGTCCGTTCATTCAGTCGCAACGCCTGCCGCACTACCGCGAATGGGCGGAATGGCTGGTTGCCAACGGGTACGCATATCGTGCCAACGAGACTCCGGAGGAACTGGAGCGCCTGCGCGCCGATGTCATCTCGCGCAAGGAAGTCTGGAGCTTCCGAGAAGAGATGCGCCTGCGCGCGGATGTGGACCCTTCGCAACCGCATGTTATCCGCATGCGCGTAACCCCGCGCGACGGCACGACGCACTTGCGCGATCTGGTGAAAGGCGATGTGGCGTTTGAGAACGCCAATATCGATGACACCGTGTTGATCAAGGCAGACGGATACCCTACGTACCATCTGGCCAACGTTGTGGACGACCACTTGCAGGGCGTAACGCATGTCATTCGCGGTGATGACTGGCTGTCGAGTGCGCCTAAGCATGTGTTGCTGTACAAGTACTTTGGCTGGGAAATGCCGAAATTCGCTCATGTGCCCAATGTCCTCGGTGAGGACGGGCGCAAGCTGAGCAAGCGTCATGGCGCGACCAGTGTGTTCGAGTTTCGTGATCAGGGTTACCTGCCGGAAGCAGTCATCAACTTTCTTGCGATGCTGGGTTGGGCGCCCGGTGAAGGCGATGAACAGAATGTCTTTACCATCTCGGAGTTGATCGAAAAGTTCTCGGAAGATCATATCGGGTCTTCTCCTGCGGTGTTTAGCTACACCAAGCTTGATTGGCTCAATGGCGTGCATATCCGCCGCATGCCTGTGGCTGAACTGGCGCGTCTACTGACGCCGTTCGTGCAGGCTGCTGGCATCGCGCTGGATTCCCCCGAACTCAAAGCACAGTTCATGGCTGCTGTACCGTTGATTCAGGAGCGCATCAAGACTCTCAAGGATGCGGCAGGGCTGATCGACTTCATGTTCACCGACATACCGCCAGTACCAGCGGCTTCACTCGTTGACAAAAAAATGGATCAGGCGACGTCGCTAAATGCCCTGCGCGAGACGCGGGAAGTGCTGGCGCAACTGGCCGACTTTGATCCGACGCAGATGGAACATGCCATGCGAGCATTGGCAGAGCGGTTAAATGTCAAGGCCGGGCCGTTGTTCACGATCGTGCGCAACGCTGTCACCGGCAAGAGCGTGACGCCGCCGTTGTTTGGGACTATCAGCGTCATGGGACGCGAGATAACGCTACAACGACTTGATCGAGCCATTGATGCCCTGAGCCGATGAACGTTTATGGCTGGTCCGAACAGCATTGGACGCCTTATCTTCTCAGAGAAAAAGGATACACAATCAGCTCATGAGTAATCCCGACATCGCGAATTTCATTCAACAGGCTTTTGAAGCTGTGCGGATCAAGTCCGACTTGAAACCCCGTATTCTGATCGTGCTTGGCAGCGGGCTGGGCGGGTTGGCGGACGATATCGTTGATCCTGTGCGGGTGCCATACAGCGATGTCCCGGGCTTTGCCGTGTCGACTGTACATGGACATGCCGGGGCCTTTCTTCTGGGTCACCTGTGTGGCGTGCCCGTCATTGTCATGCAGGGACGCATTCACTTTTATGAGGGTTACCCGATGTGGCAGATTACCCTGCCAGTGCGTGTGGCGCATGCACTGGGGGCAACGGCCATGATCGTCAGTAACGCGGCAGGCGGAATCAATCGCAATTATGCTGTCGGCGATGTGATGATGATGAGCGATCACATCAACATGATTGGTATGGCCGGGCATAATCCGCTCATTGGCCCCAACGATGAAGCATTGGGGCCGCGCTTTCCCAGCATGACCGAAGCCTATGATGCGTCATTGCGCCGTATGGCGCGACAAGTTGCTGCTACAGCGGGCATTAACATGCAGGAGGGCGTGTACTTCGGCCTTGCCGGTCCGGCATTCGAGACGCCGGCTGAACTGCGGTTCCTGCGAGCGATCGGCGCTGACGCGGTGGGAATGTCGACGGTCAACGAAGTGCTGGTGGCGCGGCACGCCGGTATGCGCGTGCTGGGGTTTAGTGGAATCACCAACGTGGCGCGATTGCAGGCTGATGAAGGCGAGCCGCCGTCGCATCAGGAAGTGCTTGAAGCTGGACCGAAGATCGCTCCGAAGATGCTGGCTATTGTGAAGGGTGTATTAGCCGAATGGAAGTAATTCCACAGCTGATCAAAACATACAGCTTCGTGCTTTATGCCATTTGCGGTATTGCATGTACCTATTTCCTGTTGAGCGGTATAACGTCGATGCGCGAGTTGCGCCGAGCCGTATTTCGCCTGGAGCGTCGTGCTGTGGTGACACGTGCGATCAATGCGATGTTAAAGGCCGTGCTATGCATCATCATAGGCGCAGCCATATACGCTGTTACGACACTGGCGCCTGTGACCAAGGTAAATGCACTGCTCGGAGCAGCTACCAGCACCCCGCAGGGAATCATGATTCCCACATCGATGCCCACTGCTGCGATTCAGGCAGGTCAGGCGCAGGGACGCGCGGCATTTACGGCGACGATCACCTTCACTGATCCATCCCAGCCCATCACCATCACGGGCGCCGCCGAGTCTGACTGCTCGAATGCGAATGCGCAGATTATCAGCCCGGCGCAGGGAGAGAAGGTGTCGGGCAACGTCACTGTGAAAGGTACGGCTGTGCTGGCCGTCGGAGATTGGTATAAACTGGAGATACAAAATAGCAGCGTAGCCACATGGACACTGGTGGGGCGAGGCGAAGTTACGGTAATATCCAATGTGCTGTTGCAGGATTTCAGCACAGCGGCCATTGCGGCCGGCATCTATCCCTTTCGACTGCAGATCATTGGCGCTGATGGCGCCGTTCGCGCCACTTGTCGTATGCCGATTTCAATCGGAAAATAGAGCCAATAAACCGCTAAGACTGGTTGTGGAATACCATGCACATACGCCATGCTGAATTGTCCGATATCGATGTGATTGTTAACATGGATCACACCTACTTGACAGACCACGTCTGGCAGATGAGTGGGCGCGATTCCAACACGGAGGCTACATCTACCTTCCGGCTGATACGTTTGCCGCGCCTATTGCAGGCGCCTTGCACGCACGAAAAGGCGACGCTGCGCCGGATTTTGCACCGCTGTGACCTGGTCTGGGTAGCGGAAGGCGAAGGCGCACGTGAACTCATCGGTTACATTGGCATGATGACCCATCCGTGGCAGAACAGCGGATCATTGCCATGCATGAACGTGATCACAGAGCAGCGGCGCAAAGGCGTCGGCACGCAATTGCTGCGTACAGCCATAGCGCAAGCTAAAAACGATGGCTTGCAGAGTCTGATGATGGACGTGGTGACCAAAAACTACCCGGCCACGCGCATGTGCCAGACTCGCGGGTTTCGTTTTGCGGGCTATGCCGACAATTATTATCAAGGGCGCGACATTGCACTCTTTTTTACGTATAAAATCCGTTAACGCAGTATGACGGAAATTCTCGCCACTATACTCGGGGCAGTTACGCTGCTGAATCGCATCATGTCAGCCGGCATACTGATCACGGCGTTTGCGCTGGTGATCTATATCGGCTTATATAACCGGCGCAGCCAGATCGCACGCTCGTTTGCGCTGTTGTTGCTGTGTGCCATTGGCGCTTACCTAGGCGACCTGTTGGGCCAGTTGTCGACTCCGCCAGCTTACGCCTGGATGCGTTTTCAGTGGATCGGCATCGCCATGATGCCTGCAGCGGCGCTGGGGATGTCGGATACGCTGCTGCGTGCCACGGGTGAAACATCCCCTGTGCGCCGCATCGCTGTGCGCGCCGCCTATGTCAGCGGCTTCTTCGTCTTCCTGTTGGTGATTTTCACTGATCTGGTGGCGATGAGCGGCATGGTGACTTACCATCTGGATCATCTCGCCCCAGGCGTATTGTTCTATGTGTTCAGCCTGTATTACTTCAGCAGTGTTGGCTGGGCTATGTATAACGTGATTGAGGCGCGTCGCCGGTCATTGACGGCCACAAGCAAGCGCCGGATGACGTACTTTACGCTGTCGTTTCTGTTCCCCACACTTGGCATTTTTCCATTCCTGCTGCCGGTGGGATGGCCCGCGGCGCTCCCCGATATCATTCCGTGGCTAGGCATACTGATAGTGAACACTGCGATCTGGGTTGGTGTTACGTGGATGGGTTACAGTGTGGCCTATTATGGCGCCAGCGCACCCGACCGCGTGATCAAGCGCCGCATGATCAAGTATCTGCTCCGCGGGCCTGTTCTTGCCGCAGCAGTCATCACGGCCCTGGTGTTGAGCAGTCGCGTGGAAAAGCTGTTTGAGCTGCCGAGTGACTTTGTCGGGGTTATTGCCGCATCAACGATGATCTTGATGGCACAACTTATTATTGTCACCCTTCAGCCCACGGTGGATCGATTCATCGCGGGAGAAGACAGCGGTGAAGTGACGTACTTGCAGCAATTCAGCGAAAGGTTGATGACGACATCGGACTTGCGCCAGTTTCTCGAAAACATACTGGCCGCATTGTGTGATCTGTTGCGCGCCCGCACGGCATTTGTCATGAAGATTGCCGATTTGGATCTGCCGTTGCCGGCGCAATCTGCTGTGCAAAACATGCCGATGCTCATGACCGAACCGGTGCTGGTGGTGATTGGCAATCTTGAGGTTGACAAGCTCAAGCCACAGTCGGCCCTGGTTCGCAGCGTGATTCAGTCGCGCACGGCCAACGGCAAAACGGTTGAAGGGATGAAGGTGGCTTCGAATGCGCCAACCTCTGAACCTGGCACCGGACAAACTGGTGAAAATGGCGTCGAGCCTAACCATACGATGTTTGAGATCGAGCATGATTTCATCCTGTGGGAAGGTTACTGGCTGATTCCATTACGGTCACGCGAGACGGGCGAGGTGCTTGGCGTGATCGGGCTGGTGGCGCGCGCATCCGAGCCGGAACTGACCGACGAGGAACGTCAGGGCGTCGCCACACTGGTGGCACAGGCGGCGCGCGCGCTGGAAGATTCGATTATGCAGCGTCGCGCGTTCGAGGCCTTGACCCGTATCATTCCAGAGGCCGATGATATGCAGCGTCGTATCGCAGAAACGCGCAACCCAGCCGCGCCCACCATCGCTGACTTTGAACTGGTGCCAGAAGGGTATGATGATTTCACCCACCTGGTGCGCGATGCGCTGAGTCAGTATTGGGGAGGCCCGAAGCTGGCCGGCTCGCCCATGATGAAATTGCGCGTGGTGACTGATGCGATGACCGACAACAATGGCAACGCGACCAAGGCGCTGCGGGCTGTGCTGACGCGGGCGATTGAGCGATTGAAGCCAGAAGGCACACGCAGTTTCACTGCGACCGAGTGGCTGCTGTACAACATCCTTGAGATGAAGATTGTGCAGGGACAGCGTGTGCGCGATGTGGCGCGCAAGCTGGTGATGAGCGAGAGTGATCTGTATCGTAAACAACGCGCTGCTTTCGAGGAAGTCTCGCGCATCGTGATGGAGATGGAACGCGAGGCGCGTAGCCGCCCAGACAAGATCACCGAGACGCCGCAGAATGGCGTATGAAGAGGTATTACGCATGGGTATTTGGAACTTTTATCGCGCGTTAACGCGGAGGCTGTTGGCGTGGAATCTGGCGAACGTGGCACTGGGTGTCGTATTGTTGAAGAAGGGTACGCCGTGGTGGCGCGGGTTTGGCAGCCAGAACATGGGTTGGGCCGTCATTAACTTTGCGATAGCCATCTTTGGCGGACGCGCGACTGAGAAGCGTCGCGCTCAGTTGCTCAAACCAGATGAGCCCGTCGTGGTTCGCAAAGAGGCGCATAACCTGCGCCTGGTGCTATGGGTTAATGCCGTCCTCGATGTGTTGTACATGGTTGGCGGACACAGTCTGGCGCGGACGCTCGGCAAGAAGAAATCCTCGTTAAGCGGCATGGGCTGGGGCATTGTCTTTCAAGGCGCACTGTTGTTGGCCTTTGATGTCATCCATGCTTTACTCGTGCCTGAGCAGTAGATTGTCAAGCGCCGGATATTGGCCTCAACTCAGGATCAACTCGAAAAAGTGATACACCAGCCCGACTGTCAGCCCGTAGATCAGGTGTGACATTAACCCGCCGAAAAAGCCCATGCTGGCGTCGAGGTTGCGCAGGTAGCGGCCGGGGTCTTTAGCGGCGCCGGAGCGTATGCCGACATGTATGGCGGAGAGTAGCCCAACCAGGAAGCCTGTGATCAACCAATGGGCGATGCCCAGCACAAGACCCTCTGTCACGCCAGGCGACATGATACCCAATGACCACACTGCAGCGTAGATTACCGCGAAGAGAATGCCCAACGCAAAGTGCATCACCCACCCCACGATGCGGTTTTCACGCGTGCTGAAAAGTGTGCCTAGCAGCCCGACAAAATCTATCTTCGGCATTGCCATGCGCGGCGCGCCAGCCAGCGCCAGGCTCATCAGTCCGGTGGCCACGATGCCCGCGACAATTGCGCCAATCAAGTTCATTTACATTTCCTCTGCGGTGATGCTACCAGTAAATGGTGAGTGCAATGCAGTCTGCGCGGTGAAATATCCGCGAATGCGTGCTGTAGTCTGGCCACTGGGTCTGATCAACCGATGACCATATCGCAGAGCCTCATCATGCTCCGCAACCTCTCATCTACGGACGCATATTGTTGCACGATGCCATTCAGGAGCAAGCCACAAGTGCTAACCATCATGACTGGCGCGATGATGAACTGGATGACCTGGGTTACTGCGGCGATGGTCAACATGCTTGTTTCTGCGCGTCAACGTTCGCGCTTGCCGTCCTTGAGTAGAACGATCATTTCCGCGATGCGCGCCGCGCGTGTTGCGGGGCGTTTGGCGCTATCGATCCAACGCATGTAGTTTTTGCGGTAGAACGTCGGCAGTGCTTCAAAGAAGGTGAGTGCAGCGGGCGCGGTCGAGAAGGCAGCCGCGATGTCCGGCGCCGCATTGCTTTGCAGTGGTCCTTCGGGCGCCAGCGTGACCAACACTTGACGTCCGGGTTCGATCTTGGTATCGCGCAAGAAGGCGAGGCCAAGTACGAAGTAATAGCGGTCGTCGCCCTCGGCGTATATGAGCGGGCCACGCAGGCTATGCTCATCGATCGTGCCGTTGACGTGGTGACGTTCCTTGGGGCTCCAGGTGGTGTTGGGATCGAAGGGGAGCACGATAACCACTTTGCCATTCAAAACCGTGACTGTCGCAGTAAAAGTTTGTGCGCTCATCCTGTGGTGTATTATCACTTGTACTTCCGGATGCTAGATTCCGCACAACGGAATCTTTGGAGAAACATAATGGTAAATCCCAACCAAATCAAATCTACCGCGCAGGATATTGTGTATGCCGATCGCTCGCCCGCGCAAAAGCTCGATATTTATCTCCCCGCAGCGGGGAATGCCCCTTACCGCGTCATTGTGCATATTCATGGCGGTGCGTTTCGGTCCGGCGACAAAGCCGGTGGTGCTCATCTGCCTGTGCTGGAAGGGTTGAAACGAGGTTATGCCGTCGTCTCGATTAATTACCGGTTGAGCGGAGAGGCTCTTTTTCCTGCTCAGATACACGATGTTAAAGCGGCCATCCGCTGGATAAGGGCTAACGCCGCACAGTATGGATTTGACCCACAACGCATCGCGACATGGGGTGATTCAGCCGGCGGCTACCTGTCGCTGTTTGCTGGCGTGTCTGCCCGTGCGCGTGAACTGGAAGACCTGAGCCTGGGCAATCCCGATCAACCGTGCAACGTGCAGGCGGTTGTGGCGTGGTACCCGGTGACCGACTTCCTGAAGATGGATGAACAGGTGAGTGCATATGGATTAAAGCCGGGTGATGGGTTGCATGCCGATGCCGATTCGCCTGAGTCGCTGCTTTTGGGTGCGCCGATTGGAAGTGTGCCGGAACTGGTCAAGGCGGCCAACCCGGAGACCTACATCAGCCCATCTGCGCCGCCATTTTTGTTGCAGCATGGGACGAAGGATAACCTTGTGCCGACGTTGCAGTCCATCCACTTTGCAGAGCTGCTGGAGATGGCGATTGGCCGTGAGATGGTGTTGCTGGATTTACTGGAAGGCGCGCGGCACGCTGATCCAATGTTCGAAACGCCAGCCAATGTCAAACGTGTGCTTGATTTTATCGACAGGCATATCTAAAAACCGAAAAGGAGGCTGCTATGAAATGGATTACCCGTTCGCATGTGCATGTGGATCGCGTTGCGTGTCCATGGTTGATCACGCGCTTTGTGGATAACGAAGCCGAGTTTCTCTTTGTCCCGAAGAACCAGATTGAGATTGTCGCGCGCGAGACCGGCGCGCTGCCGTTCGACGCTCCAGATGTTGAGTTGGGGCATCACGAAGGGCGCTGCTCGTTTGAATCGATCATGCTTAAGTATGGGTTGACTGATCCTGGATTGGTGCGGTTATCCAGAATTGTGCATGCGGCCGATGTGGCTGCCGATATCGACAGCGATCCGATCGCGCGTGGGCTGGAGGCTATTGCGACCGGATTCAGCTTGCGTTTCCCGAATGACATGGAGAACCTGCTGCAACAGTTTGAGGTGTACGACGCGTTGTACGCATGGTGCCGATTGCAGGCAACGAACTGATCTCAAGAGGACCGAAGATGGAACAACAACGCAGCCAGGCGCCTATCAGGCAGCAAACATTGGCGTGGTATCGAGAAGCCAAGTTTGGAATGTTCATACACTGGGGCGCCTATTCAGTTGCCGGCGTGGAAGCCTCATGGCCGATTATGGCTCCCGAACTGTCTGAGGTCATGTTTGGAACACAAACCAGGATAACAGAAAGTGAGTATGTTGCCTTGCCTGGTCAATTCAACCCGGTGGATTTTGATGCAGAGGCCTGGGTGCATACAGCCCGTGAAGCCGGGATGCGCTATATGGTGTTTACCGCCAAGCATCATGATGGTTTCTGTATGTTTGATGCACCGGGTACCCAGTACAAGATCACCAATACCCCATTCTGCAGGGATATCTGCAAGGAACTGGCAGAAGCGTGCGCAAAAGCCGGCATGCCCCTGGGGTTTTACTATTCGCCCCCAGATATGCATCATCCTGGATACCGGGACACCACAAAATCAGCCACCCGCAATTGGCTGGGCGAACCTAAGCGCAAGGAATGGGGCGACTATTTGGACTATATGGCAAGCCACATCCGGAAGCTCCTTACAGATTATGGTGATGTGAGGGTTCTATGGTTTGACGGTCTGGCCAACCATACCAAGTATGATCCGGTGCGCTTTCATAAGTTGATCCATGACCTCAGCCCGAATACCTTAATCAATGACCGGTTGGGCGATGGGTATGATTTCGTCACTCCTGAGCAGTTTATCCCCCGGAATGGTATCCCCGTACGCACAGGCAAACCTCCATCGGGAAATGATCCCGGTGGCGATAGATTTTTTCGCCTCATCACGTTCCTGTTCAATATCCCGGGGATTCGCGGCCTCATCCGTAAGCAGTTACAGAAATACGGCACAGGCGAGTTGGAATTAACCCCGGTTGCCCAGGAACCATATCCTTCGGCGGAACGATTTCAACCGTGGGAAACCTGCATGACTCTGGGTCGTAGCTGGTCCTACAATCCAAGTGAGACAAACTGGAAAACGCCGCAAACCCTCCTGAACAACCTGGTAAACGTGGTCAGCCGAGGCGGGAATTACCTTCTCAACGTTGGACCAACCAGCCTTGGCACCTTTCCAACCGAGGCTATCGAGCGCTTGCGGTACATTGGCCGATGGTTACAATCCTATCCCGAGGCCATTTATGGGTGTACATATACCCCTATGCATGAGTTGGGCTGGGGGCAGGCCACGCGTAAGGGCGATAGCATCTACCTGCTTATTTTCGAATGGCCAGCTAACAACAAGCTCGTTATCGAACCTTTTGTCGGTTCAGTGCAAACCGTCAGACTGTACGCAGGTACACCATTGGTATTTACACTGGCGGGGCAGCGTCTGGAAATCACTGTTCCTCAGCATCCGCCTGATCCGGATGTATCGGTGCTGGTGATGGATGTCACTGGCGCATAGCCGGGCTTCACGGCTTTCCAGTCGGTGCGCGCCTATTCCTGCGTATAGCGGCGCCCGCTCTGTGAGGCCTGCCACAATGTCCAGTTGCTATGCACCTGGCGGATGTTCCCGTTGCCTTCAAATACCATCAACTGTGTGGCGATTTTGTCGATGAAGAAGCGGTCGTGGCTGGCGACGATGACCGCGCCGGGGAAGTTGACCAGGGCGCGCTCCATGACCTGGATGCTGGTCATGTCGAGGTAATTGGTCGGTTCGTCGAGGATGAGCAGTGGATCGCCGGAGAGCAGGCATTTGGCCAACGCCAGGCGGGCGCGTTGTCCGCCGGAGAGTGTCCCGATCTGTTGGTTGAGGTCCATTTCGCTGAAGCGCAGCAACGTCAGCAGGCGGTTGACCTGTTTACGCGGCGCCAGGTAGCCCAGCCCGAAGATGTTGATCGCGTGCGTCACCGTGTCTTTCAGATCAAGCGTGTCGAAGATTTCGTTGTAGTAGCAATAGGGTGTGTTCTTGCCCTGCACAAACTGCCCGCTGTCGGCCTGCTCCAAACCGACAAGGACTTTGAGCAACGTGCTCTTGCCGCAGCCGTTCGGCCCGACAATCGCGATGCGGTCGCCGCGATGTACATCAAAGGAGAGATCGCGGAAAAGGACGCGCGATCCATACGCCTTCGATAACCGCTCGATGGCGATGAGGTTCTCAGATACGTGCAGCCGATCGTAGATGCTGGTGATGATACGGTCGACCGGCTTGGGTTCCACCTTCTTTTTGACATTGGCCAGCCGTCGTTTGAGGGCTTCACTCGGGTTCTTGATCGCTTCGCGCCGGTCGGAGATGGCCTCATTTTCGAAGATGAGCAACTCTTCTTCGTGTTCGAACTGGCGTTCAAGCGTTTTGTAGCGGCGCGTTTTCTCGCGGATGTACGTGCTGAAGTCGCCGGGGTATTCCTGCAGGCCATAGTTCTCGACTTCGACAATGCGCGTGACGACGTTGTCGAGAAAGCTGCGATCGTGCGACACAATGATGAGTGAGCCGCGCGCTCCGAGGTTGGTGAACCACTGCTCCAGCCAGGCCACGCCTTCGATGTCGAGGAAGTTGGTGGGTTCATCCATGAGCAGGACATCGGGCGCTTCGAGCAGGATTTTGGCCAATGCGGCGCGGTTGCGCCACCCGCCGGAGAGCTGGTCGATGGGGCGAACGCGATCGGAAGCTTCAAATCCGAGCTTGCTGAGCACCGTGTCGATGCGGTTCTGGGTGTTCCAGCCATCGCGCTGATCCATGATATCGAGCAGCGCCATCTGGCGGTGCAGCAGCGTGTCGAGTGCCTCCGGGTTGGTCGTCTCTTCGAGCGCAGTTGCGATGTCGTTCAACTCGGTTTCGACCGCGAAGATATCGGCGCATGACTCGATGAGCACATCGTGCACCGATTTCTGCCCGTTCAACTCGGAGAACTGCGAGAAGTACCCGATGCGCAGACCGGCGTCGATCTCAACCGTACCTTCGCTGGGTTCTTCGAGGTTGAGGATGAGCTTGAGCAGCGTGGTCTTGCCGGCGCCGTTCTTGCCGATCAGCCCGACGCGTTCGCCGGCGCTCAACGTAAAGAAGATGTTGCGCAGCACAACGGTGTCATCGTAGCGTTTGGTGACGGCTTTCAGGCGGATATGGCTCATAAGGTGCTAGTCAACTCAAGTATTAAGCCCTTTGCAGAGCCTTGTAGAGACAATCAGCGCCATACGCGGTGGCGTTGACCGGGATGCGTTCATCGGCAGCGTGGATGGTGCGCGCGAACTCGAAGGTTATCGGCGCAGGGATTGGCAGGAAGCCATACGTCTGGATACCGAGCTTTGTGAAGAAGCGCGCATCCGTCACGCCGCTGAGCATGTATGGCACAGTGATGGTGTCGGGATCGGTTTCGCGCAGGATGGTCGTAAGCATGTCGAACCAGCCCATGTCGGGCGCGGGTGGCCCTTCGTCAAAACGTTCAACGACAAACTCAACCTCGTCGCCGCATACCTGGCGCAGTTCGGCAAGTATGTCTGCCGGACGCGCACCGGGAACCATGCGTCCATCGAGCATGACCGTGATTTCACTCGGGATCACGTTGATCTTGTCGCCGCCGCGAACGATGGTGGCGTTAACGGTGTTGTGCAACAAAGGGTCGAAGTTGCGACCGGCTTCACCGAGTGCGTCGAGGATCATGTCTGTCTGGGCAGGATCGAGCACGTTGCGCACCATGGCATCCAGCGGTGAAGGCATGCCAGACGCGACAGCCTCGCACATGACCTGTGCTGCCGGTGTGATGCGCACGGGCAGACGGGTGGTATCAAGCTTATGAAGCAACTGCGCCAACCTGGCCATCGCACCGCCATGCATGGGCATAGAGCCGTGTCCGCCCGGGCCG
>CAIQQO010000484.1 GCA_903873965.1 uncultured bacterium | reverse complement strand
TGCCCGACGCCATTCGTGTGGGGTGGTAAGCGCAAGGCACGTCGCGATCGTGCTCGTGTCCGACGCCATGAACATCGCTTGGGCGGCTCCGGCGCCGTCACTGAGCAATCGCTACGCCGAAGCCAGATGACCCACTAGTACCAGCCGCAGTTAGGTCGCGCAAGGAAAAGCGTCTATCAGATGACTCATCAGTATGCCTATAAGACTTCTCAATGTGGTCTGTGCTATATGGTGTGTATTGCAGATTCCATATGTAGTCGGGTGTCTTACTGTAAAAATAAATCGTTTCATGAATTCGACCATATTGTGCCAGTGAATCAAATGACCCGCCTTTAGCGGTTTGACGCTTCCAGATTATCTCGTTCAATAGTTGGTCTGGACCAAACACTTCATCAAGAATAGCTTTTATAGATGCTGATACCTGCCAACCCAAATGTACGTAGATGCTTCCACTATCACTCAACAGATCCCGCATTATTCTTAACCGGTCATACATCATAGCAAGATACGAGTCAATTCCGCGTCCCCAAGTATCTCGATACGCTTTCTCCTCAATTGATGAGTGCTCCTTAACAATTTCCTCGTTGCCGATCTTTGCATCAAACGAGAAATCAGCTCCGGTGGCAAAAGGAGGATCGATGTAGATTAGATCGATCTTTCCAGCATATTTTTCAAGTAGCGATCCCATCATATACAGGTTGTCGCCCCAAATCAGCTTATTCCGCCAGCCACTACCGCCATCCGCCTTCTGTTTTTCGTCAGCATTCCAATAGTCAAACAGGTTCCCGACATGCCCAGCGCGTTCTTTCTCGCGTTGAGCGCGAGTAGCGCGTGTCTCGTTCACGCGCTCGATGACCTGGAAGGGCAGGTTCACCCGACGCGGTTGGACGAGGTTGCCGTCGTCGTCATACTTGCCTGGCCAGACCAGTTCGGTGCGGGTGATGTTTACTTTGGGCATGGGTTAGTCCTCATTAGCTATTGGCGGTTCAGTGGGGAGATCAATTGCAACATCGATTGGTGCATCAGCAGTTTTTTTCCAGGCTTCATCGAACCTGAAACTAGTCACGTTGGCTGGTGGATTATGAATTACATATAGTTTGCGACGGCTCGGATCAAGTGCATACTCAACAACATATAGATAATAATCAACCCCTGATTCGCCAGTCTTGTAAGCCGCTCTAAATTCTGCCGGTGTCATTCCAACACCCCATCCATCCCAACCCTCTTTCTTTCCTTTTACCTCGATGTGACGGACAAGTTTGCCAGTTGATAGACGATCCAGAACAATATTCGCAGACTCGACCTCGAAGGAATCGATGTCATATCCCTCATGTCTTTGACCAAGGTATTTGGGTATTCGATCATTCTTTTTCTCATACCATAAGGCGACGTGAATACCTGCATCGCCAATCCTCAGGCGTTCTTCATGCGACATTCCACCGCTGTCCATGGATGCGTCAAAAGATTCACTTGTGGATTCGAGATATGACACCATGCGTGACCGTGGCTCAGTTGATGCTGTATTTTTTGTTGGCGTAACGTTGGCACTGGAGCCTTCATTTGAAGACTTTTCGTGTTCAGCGGTATGACGATTACCCGGTGCTTGTGTATCTTCTTCGTGGTAATCATGATTGCTTTGTGAACTACTACCTTTGCCAGCACGGTTGCTACCTTCCGAATGTTCGGAAGATTCCTTATTACTGTCAGAAGCTACCGTCTGTTTGGTTTCATTAGTTTCTGCATTCTGGTCAGGTGTTGGTTTGACGCCAGTATCTGTTGATTTCTCGGTGGGCGTAACGGGATTCAGCTTCCCAAGCATCTCACGGAGTTGGTTGACGTCGATCTTGTTTTGCTTGATTAAATCAAGTATTTCAGGATCTATACCGGCTTCACGAGCTAGGAGTATGACAGTCTCAGGTCGGAAACCGAGTCTCTGTTGCAGATAATCATCTGGGGTAAAACCATCTGGCAGTTGAGAAAAACAAATATCTGACGGTTTACGGTATTGACCATCAGGAAGAGTTAACCACTCTGAGTTTTTTAGCTTTTCTACAAAGCACGCATCAAAATGGTGTACAGTTTTATTACTGTAGTAATACCATATATATGTACCTTGCATTATCACGTCTCGTTCAGTACTAGAACGCAACGCAAGCGCATTCTTCAGCAGCGTCCAGCATAATATTCCGGACTTGATCCGTGCCTCCACATCAGTGGAAGAAAGCAAATTGTCAATAAATCTATCAAATCCAACGATCTTCAAATCACGTATCTCGTCGTGTGAGCACCTAGGATCTTTGTAATTTTGACGCCACACTGTCTTCTTTTCAACAGATACATCCGGCTCATATGCATTTAACCGAAGACAGACATTTGCGCAGCACTCTATAAGCATCTCTTTTACCTTCTCATCCATAAGCAATGGGATGTTTACGTCGATATACCATGCATCAGAATATCCGGCAAAGAATGCTTCGAGTTGTGCGTCATGAAAGTACGTATGAATTGGCTTTTGGTACGAGATTTTCCCTTCTTCATTTATGCAACGAACAAAAAAACTGTCACGTAAGCACTTTACAAGGTCATTATGCTGTGAGCGAGAATCAGTTTGATATGCCCGAACTATTTTCACGAGATCGGCTTCATACTGCTCGACTGTCGAATCTAGGGTTCTATCCTTTGAATAACGAGGCAGGACGTGCGTAATGACGTTATCCACAACATCTGGTTGCTTTACCCCAAGTAATTTTAAGAAACCAAGAGCAGCTTCATCTTCGCATAAGGTGTTCTTCACCGATGGAAAATCTACGGGTGGGGTTGAGGGTAAATAGACCTCTATCTTGTCATTGTTGGCGCCAAACGGCTGGACATGACGGCCGTTACTCAAGCGAATAATAGGTTTATATTTAAGTACGGGTCTACTACCGGTTCCCCATAATGCCTTCTGTCCTGCCAGAAACTGATAGAACCTTATCATCCATGTGTCCGATTGCTGGACGAAAAACGCTTCGTTAAGTTTCGTTGCAAGTGATGCCGGAGTCATCTCATCAACACCCAGCTTAGATACAATGTAATCCCGAATCTGAGGCGTTCTATCTACAGAGATATCATCCGTGATCCAGTATAAAGGTTCTGTGCGGTTATATAAAAGCTGAAGTTGCTCCGTATTTAGTAACTCACGTAGTTCCGAACTTCGTGCGAGAACAGCGGATTTGCCAGAAATGTAACCACCACCATAGCGTGGTAAGAATTCTCTCTGTTTCAATTCATCTTTAACGGTATCAAATATCGGGCGGAATATACTTTGTTTTGAGAACCGGCTTTCATCAAGCGGCAAGGCTTCAAGCGCGTTTGCGTTGAGCAAGTGCATATCACGCAGATCTTGGAGTGCACTGATGACTAGAGCCTGCGTTTCAGTGATCAAATACCTGTTCCAGTCATCATCTTCCGGGATGTTATCCCGGCTTGGTGTTGTGTGAAATGGGCCTTGCAATAAGAACCCTAGGTTGGTCGATTTCTCAGTAGCAAAAAACACGACCAATTTAGTGTCAACCAATGGGTTGATTACATCGTTACCCGTGTCAGCGTCTTTTGTTAATTGAAAGGCTATTTCAACCTTGCTGTTTCTGTTTTCTCCTGTTAGAACCAGTCGTTCAAAAACAAGCCATTCTTCATCTAGTAAAACGCTGCCAGATTGACCGACCAAAGTCACACGTCTACATCGCTCATTTAACCTCTTTACCTCACGGATGTTATTCCCTGAAGAACCACCCTCGACTTTCCACTCAATCTGGTCTATGTGGTTTAGGAAAAGCAGATTTCGTTGATCGAGTTTGTCAAGACGCTCAGAAGTTTTCCTGAATGCAGTGTCAGGAGACACATCCTGGTGATCGAAGGGCAGATAAAACAGTGTCTCCTCACTATCCGTGTAACGTGCGGCAACTGCTCTTGGACGCACGTATGAGTCGATTAGAAAATGATCATCGCCAGAGTGTATCTCTGGATGCTTTGTGAAGGCATAAACAGATTTAAATCCAATGCCGAATTTGCCAATGGACGAACCGCCATTTTCTGGTTTGGTACTCTCCACCAGACCACATATTCCCTTAACATCCATTTCGCTAAAGGTGGCGCCGAAGTGTCTGACCTCCAATCGATCTTTGTAAAGATCAAAAGTAACCTTTCCCGGGACGTTCGCACTTCCTCTTCCGTCTTCAATGCGCCACTTAAGTGCATCCTCAGCATTTTGAAGCAGTTCGTAGATAAAGTGTGTGCTATCACCATACCTATTAGAGAGCAACACCGGACCATAAGTATCGATCCCTGTCCCATAACGTTCAATATTCCGATCTGCGATTGCTTTGTAGTTACTTGGCATCTTGCCCCAGCTTCTAATATCTTAGTGAGTACCGTGTCTTTTTAGTCTGATTACGCCAGCTTAATGGTTCCCTGTTTGTTGCAATACGACCGAATATCGCACTCCGCACACACCTTCTTCTCAGGCAATTGCTTTACCGCGAAGTCCCGCGCCTGTATGTGTGCGACGACGGAGTCAAAATACTCACCTGCTGCGGTCACGCGTTCTGGTTTATAGGGGAAGACCATCAGTGCGTCGTCACGCTTCGCTTCGCCCGTCCAATACAGCCCCAGCCGTTCCGGGTACTTGTGATAGCGGTGTTCCAGGATGTGCGCATAGACCAGCAACTGCTGGTAGTAGTGATCCAGGCGGGCGACGTCCACGGCAGGGCGTGGCTGCGACTTGAAATCGAGCAATTCCAGCTTGTCGTCCTTGCCCAGCAATAGGTCCACCTTGCCGGTCAGGATGTAGGACTCTTTCTCATAGGACACGTCCACTTCCGTTTCGATCACCTGGCGCATGCGATCCTGGTTCTGGGCGTAGTAGTTATTCACCTGCTGCAAGGCGTTGTCACGCTGGGCATCGTTGATTGGTCGGTATCCGGCGTTGATCAATCCGCGAAAGTTGGTGTCGAACAGGCCCGGGATGGCATTTTTAACCAATTTGAGCGCTTGACCGTCCAGCACCCAGCGATGCACATCTTCAATCGTCTGATGCACCAGTGCGCCAAAGAACATTTCGGCTGAACGTGCCGGCGTGAACGCGTAGTCGCGGAAGAACTGATATTGGCGCGGGCAAGTCTCGTACACCTTCACGTGGCTGGTAAAGGAGAAGGTCTTCTTCACCGGCATGCGCTGTTTGGCCGTGAACCGTTGCGCAGCCAGAAGCGATTTCTTTACGTGCGGCCATTGTGGCAATCCTTGCCAGATGGGATCAAAGTGGCCTTTGGGATCCTCGGTTGTCGTCAACACCAGCAGGCGCTCCGCACGCGAGAACGCCACGTAGTGCAACCGCATGCGGTCAAAAGGCGTGATGCGTTTCAACGGTTCGAGCAAAGCGCGTTGATAAAACGGGCCGAGCAGTTCATCGACCTGGTGCCCCGAATTGATGTTGGCCGACAACGACCCGACGATCACAACCGGAAATTCCAGCCCTTTACTCTGATGAATGGTCATCAATTGCACGTAGCCCGATGGGAATGGCTGGTCGGGGTCTTCATACTCGTTAATGCCGCCTTCGTGCAGGAAGCGCAGGAAACTGTTGAACAGGTGCAGGCGAATAAACCCGCGGTTCTTGTGCGTGATGACGCTGTAGTGATAGTAATGCTGAAAAACCGCCAGCAACTGGCTGAAGATGGCGAGGTTGCGGGCGTTGTTTTCATTGTCCAGCGCAGGCGCAAATGGCTCAAACGACAGAAACTCGTACAGGTAATCGCCCAGATGGCGGTTCAGTGTTTGCCCCTCCGTCAGCGCTTCGATCTCGGCGACGCGGCGTTGCAGCAGTTTAGCCAGTGGATGACTGCGCACCGCGCCGGCGCGCGCCAGCAGCTTGATGCACTCCTCCACGTATTCACCCAGTTCGACTAGCGCCGGGCCTTTTAATTCGCCGCGTTGATCCCCATACCAGCCCAGTAGGATCGCAAAACACGCCACCATCCAGCGCACAGGTTCACTCTCAAAATACGCCCGTGCGCGCGGCGCAAATGCCGGGATGCCATGACGCTCCAACGCCTCAATATAGAGTGTTGATCTTTCACCGCGCACACTGCGCAGGAGTACGGCCACCTGGTTGTAATCCTCGATCACCTTGTTCTTCTTCAGAAAAGCCACCATATCTGCCAGCCGATCAGCCTCGTCGGCCTCACTGGCACCCCAGATCGACAGGACAGCGGGGTAATCGGTATGATCGCCATCCGGGTTGGGCTCGATCGTCTTATCGTGGCGAAACGGCACCTCGCCATCTGGATTGGACCAGTCGAAGGCCGCCATATATTTGTCATACGCCGCGACGATATCCTGGTGCGAACGGTAGTTCACAGTCAACTTGACCTGTGAGCATTTGGGGAAATGCACGCCAAACTCAAGGATGTTGCGCACGGTAGCGCCTCGGAACCGATACAAGCTCTGATCGTCATCACCCACCACGCACAGGTTATTTTGTGGCAACGCCAGCTGCATCAACAACTGTTCCTGGATATAGTTGGTGTCCTGATACTCATCCACCATGACATAGCGCGCTTCAGCCTGTATCTTTTTCGCAATGTCGTTCTCTTCAAACAGTCGCACAAACTGTTTCTGAAGATGCGCGAAGTCCAGGATGTTTTTCTCCTGCAGGCATTCCTCATAACGGATATACGCCGCGCCGATGGCCGCCACCAGAGGATCACCCTTTTTGACCAGTTTTTGCGGGTCAACCAGTTCCTCCGTGATCTTGTCAAAGAACGACTTGACTCCATCAATAGTGGTCCATTTGGTTTTCCACTTGCCGAGATACAAACCATTGGATGCCAGTTCACCGATAATGGTTTCGAAGTTCTCGTATAGAAACAATGATTGCGTCAATTCATCCAGCACTTCGAAACCATGGCCAAGTGACGTGTGGTGTCTGTATTGGTTGAGATACTGGTGGCACAAGCCGTGAATTGTCCCAACGTGCAACCGCGACAAGTCGCCGGTATAGCCAATCGCGTGAGCGCCTTGCGCAACGCGGTCGCGCAACTCGAACGCCGCCTTCTCGGTAAAGGTACACAGAACGATCTCATGCGGTTCCGCGGCCTTTTGCTGCAGGATGTTCAATGTGCGCGCAACAAGAACGAGTGTTTTGCCAGAACCTGGGCCGGCGATGATCAGTAGCGGGCCGTCAATGTTACTCACAGCGTTCTTCTGCGCCGTGTTCAAGCTTGAAAAGTGAGAAGAGATCGTTCGATGTATCTTGGTCATGCATGTCCCCCGGTCACGTCAAAGTAATCTTATAAAAGTCCACCTTCACGAAAGCTGAAATAAGTATCGCGCGAAACAATATAGTGATCGTACACCGTAATGCCAATCGTCTTCGTCGCCAGAACCAGGCTGCGCGTCAATGTCTTATCGAAATCAGACGGCGTCACGGCGCCATCAGGGTGGTTATGCACGAAGATCAATGTCGATGCACGCGCTGCCAGCGCGATTTCAACCACGCGCCGCGGATACACCGTGGCCTGGTTAACAGTACCTTCGGCCACATCACGCTCATCAACGATGGCAAAACTGGCATTCAGGCAAATCACCCGAAACCGCTCGTTGGGCGCAGCGCCCATACCGGCGATGCAATAATCGATCAATACCTTCGGCTGGTCAATACTAAAGCTTGCGCGGCTGGTCTGCTTTAAATACCGCACCGTGGCCTCTTTGATCAACCGTATGATCGTCATCGCGCTCTCGCCCACACCGGGAACTTCCATTAACTCCGCATCCGGGGCATCCAGCACAGCTTTGAAAGACCCGAAGCGTGCAACAAGCGCCTTGGCAACAGGTTTCATATCCTGTTGTCGCGCCACAAACAACAAAATCAACTCCAGCGCTTCGTAATCCTCAAATCCTGTCAGCCCCTGTTGCAGGAAACGTTGCCTGACGCGTTTCCGATGACCTTCATGCCCGGTAACTTCCGTTGTGCGCGCACTATCCCGTGGTGGCTCTGTAGGGTTGGTCATGGATAATCTGCCCTGCATCCCTCTATTCAGTGATCAGAAGGCATTGACAAAACTATACGGCATGGCAATGCTATCGCCCTTACGATGATGGTGTGGCGCGCACAATCCGTTGCGCCCCGGTATAAATGTTGAACGTCTCGCCGCGCACGAAGCCAAGTAACGTCATCCCGAAGTTGCGCGCCAGTTCCACCGCCAGGCTCGACGGCGCGCCGACCGCGGCCACAACCGCAATGCCGCCCATCAACGCCTTCTGCATGATCTCGAAGCTGGTGCGTCCGCTGACCAGCATGACGCAGTTCGACAGGGGCAGCCGCCGCTGCAAAAACTGTTCGCCGATCAGCTTGTCGACCGCGTTGTGCCGTCCCACATCCTCGTACGCCCCGATCAACGTCCCCTGCGCATCAAACAGCGCCGCGCCGTGCAACCCGCCCGTCTTGCTGAAAACGGCCTGCGCATCGCGCAACTTTGCTTCAAGCCCATATATGACCTGCTCGGTGATCAACGGCCTGTCCTGCGCCAGAATCGGGCACGATTGCACTTCCAGCGCTTCGAGCGAGGCCTTGCCGCACACGCCGCAGGATGACGTGGTGTAGAAGTTGCGTTGCAGCCGCGCCATATCAAACGGCACGCCCGGGCGCAACCGCACGCTGACCACGTTGTACTGCTGTTCCTCGCCATGCGCGCCCACGCAGTAGCGAATCTCATGCAACTCGTCCGGGTCGCGCAGGATGCCCTCGCTTACCAGAAAGCCGGCTGCCAGTTCATAATCGGCGCCCGGCGTGCGCATGGTGATCGAGACGCTTTGCGTGCGCGTGCGCGCTTCGTCGCTCTGCATGGCTTCGCGGCCTTTAGGGCCTGTAGAATCAACGACCAGTCGGATTTCAAGCGGTTCCTCGATGGCAACCATATCGGTTGTCGGTTGACCGGCCCGCGGTGCGCCGACGCGTTGCACCGGGACGCGTTGAATATTGCGGCGTGGGATCATGCTTTTATCACCTGCACCAGCGTATTGTAGTCGGGCACGCCGCTTTCGCTATCGTGAACATCGCGTGGCAACAAGCTGTTGCCTTCCGGCCAGTGCACCTGCAGGTTGCGCGGCTTGATCGACACAATCTTCACGCGCCCGCGCATCTCGCCGCTGGTCGATTGCAGCTTAATGGCGTCGCCATTCTGCAGCCCCTGCGCCGCAGCATCGCTTTCGCTCATCAACACATCCTCGCGCCTGGCGCCATTCAGCGGATCGCGGCGGCCATGCACAATGCTGTTGAACTGCTTGCCGCGGCGCGTGCTCATAAAGTACCACCCGGCTGGAACGCGATGCTCGGGCGGGCTAAGCGGTGTAAAAGCCGCGCGCCCGTTGTCGGTTGGGAAGCGACCGCCTTCGCACAGGCGTTGTCCGCCCCACTGCATCGCATCGCCCTTCTTCTTCAGCTTCTCAATGCCGGCGTAACTGGGCGTCATTTGCGCAATCTCGTTGCGAATGTGCTGCGCATCCTTAAAGTGAATATGGCTGCGGCGATTCGGGTACGTGTGCTCGGCCACCAGCATAAAAATCTCCCACTCCGGTTTGCTTTCACCAATGCGGCGGCCGGGGATTTCAGGGCTGAAGATGATGCGCCGCTCAGTCGTGGTTTCGGTGCCGCCGCCGCGTTGCTCATAGCGCGTCTGGGCGGGCAGCAAAATGACCGTGTCCGCGGGATCAACCAGCATCTGGGTTGTCAGCACAATATCCTGGTGAACGCGCAAGGCCGGGCGTTCAAGCGCC
Source organism: uncultured bacterium (assembly GCA_903873965.1). GTDB lineage: Bacteria > Chloroflexota > Anaerolineae > J036 > Brachytrichaceae > CAIXPS01. The sequence continues at coordinate 28,191 of CAIQQO010000484.1, read as the reverse complement.
TTGTGAATATAGTCGGGATCGGGCAGCGTTTCGAGAAAGTTGCCGCCGGCCGAATACAGCACGTCGATGTCGCCCGTGTAGGCGCCGTCGATCATTTCGAGGCACGCCTTGCCTTGCGCCGAAGGGACCGCGAAGCCCCATTTCTGCGACATCTCCTCGGCGCCTTGTGCGCCCACCGGCGCTCCACCCGGGTAATACCACGGCGTGCAGCCCACTTCGGCACCGCCCTGCACCCCGCTATGGCCTCGAATCGGCATGACACCGCATTTCTCACGCCCGATCATCCCGCGCGCCAATGCCAGGTTCAGGACCGCCTTGACGTTATCAACGCCGTTGACGTGCTGCGTGATGCCCATGCTCCACACAATCACGGCCGACTTGGCCTGCCGATACATCTCGGCAAAACGCAACATCTCATCGCGCGATGCGCCCGAATAGGTTTCGAGCGTCTCCCATGACTGCGCCGCCAGCTCGGTTTTAAGCTGCTCAAACCCATCGGTGTGCTCTGTGATAAAGGCCTGGTCACACCAGCCGTTCTCGATCAGGTGCTTGATCACGCCGTTGATAAAAGCCATATCGCCGCCGGTGTGCACCATGAAAAACTCATCCGTCAGCTTGGTTCCAAACAGCGCGCTTTCCAACACCGACGGCACCCAGTAGCGTTCCATGCCCGGCTCGCGATAGGTGTTGATGAGCGCGATCTTCGTTCCCTGTTGCTTGGCGTAATACAGGTACTTCGTCGTCACCGGCTGGTTGTTCGCCACGTCGCTGCCGATGAAAATTACCAGATCACTGCCGATCCAATCGGTATACGAGCAAGTCGATGCCGATACGCCGAGCGTGTCTTTCATCGCCACAGTGCTTGGCGCGTGACAGATGCGCGATGCGTTGTCGATGTTGTTCGTGCCGAGAAAGCGCGCTGCCTTCTGCGCGACGTAGTACACCTCATTGGTGATCCCGCGCGACGTCAGATAGAACGCCAGTCGCTCCGGCGTCGTATCACGAATGCGTTCGCCAATCGTATCCAGCGCCGTTTTCCACGAAACGCGTTGAAAGCCCTTGTCGCCGCGCCGCCGCAGCATGGGGTACGGCAGTCGGCCAAGCTTGCGCAGTTCGGCTGCGTTCATCTTGCGCAACGCGGCAACGTCGCCCAGCACGGCAGGATCGAGCGCCGGCATCGTGTTCAGGCGCAGCAGGTTCAGGCGTACCATGCACAGGTGCACGCCCGTCATGGTGAAATCGTGCAGACCGGTCGTGCCCAACGCGCAGCCATCGCATACGCCATCGTTCAGGATGCGCCACGCCATCAATGGCTGGTCACGGTTCTGCCACGCGATCCGCAACATGTCGACATAATGATTGGGCTTGACATGGCCAAAGCCATTGGGGATCAAACTTGCCCAGTGCGCAGAATTCCAGCCAAATAACTTCATATTACAAACACCACCTTACAAATTCCATCTCAGCGCCAGGCGCGCATCAGCACAACAATACAGCAAAACAGGGCCATGATGACCCATCGCCAGGACGGCCATTATAGCGACCCATTGGCGACCGATCGCTTTTGCCTATGGCGCAACGCTACGTTAGCGGCTTGAGCCTAGCTTTGCAAAAATGGCGTTGGCCTCGGCATACTGCGGATAGCGCCGTTCAGCAGCGCGGAAGGCCGGGGTGTGACTGTAGCGTCGCCCATTGACCACTTGCGTCCCCATTTGCTTGTGCAACAGTTCGTGATACATCACAAAGTCAATCGCATAAGGCGGCACGCGGGCTTGATCGAGCGTCAAGCTGATCATCACAGTGTCGGTGCTGAATCGATAATGACCCATCTTCCGCGTGGTGCGCAACGCGCTCCACGTCAGGCGCGGACGCTTGACCTGCCCATTGAAATGCAGCTGATTAACGCGCTCAAACACGACGTTCAGGTCATAATATTGTCCGCGTTGCTGATCAGGAGGAGAATCCACGAGCGCTTCCAGTTCTTCGATAATCTCGACGAAATCGTCACTATTGCCATAGGCCACAGCCAGGTCGACTGCCCCCTCCAATTCCGGTATGAGTAATGCGTCACACAGCGCATGGAGCATTTCTGGCGGCGCAGCGCAATACCCTTCGGACACCTTGATGTTAATGGTTGTCCCGGTGCTTTTTATCACATATAACATGCCAAAATAGGACATCTCGATGTGGACTTTGCGCGCGCGCACGCGATTTACCAGGTCGCGATCGTTATGCAGCAACTGACTCATGGCGCCCACGGTGGCCAGGTGCGCCGCAAAGTTGTCCCGGTCGCTCAGAAAGCGCAACCACTGATACGCTTGTCGCGATGGTTTCGGCAGCACCGCCGGCGATGTCCCGGCATCTGCACAAATCTTGTCGATGATGTCGATATCGCTAGTGATGCGATCCAACAAGTAGGCAACTTCAGGGCTTTCCATGGCATCGCTGGCTGGCATCTCTACGAAACGTTCAATGCTCTCATGGATCCACTTCGTATTGCGAATCAAGTTCTTAACCCGCAGTGTTGGCGCCGCAGGTTTAGGCGGCGGCGTGACGGTGTGCGATGGCGCAGCAGTCTGCGGCGACGCGGCAGCCTGCGATGGCGCGCGCAAGGGCAGGTTTTTCATGTCAAGCGTCTTCAAAAACCAGTAAGCCTGCCGGCTGGCAGCATGAAGATCATCGGGCGTGGCATGGAGATCTGCACACTGGCGCTCGATTGTGGCCAGAGTGTTTGTCACGACACGTATGAATTCGTCACGACGATCCGGCGCTACCCCGGTTGCTAACTTTTCATGCACCCATTTGGCGGTGGTCACAAGGCCCTTAACTTTAAATTTACGCATTGGTTTGGTTATTGGGCTATCGTACCATTTCGTTTGCACTGCTTTCCACTGCCCGTTACAATCGACAGCATTCTGATCGCGGCTGACTGTACTCAGAAGAGGGTATCCACATAGAACTGAATAATGGAATCATCCAACTTGAACTTGACGACCATACCGGCTGTGTTTGTCGATTGAAAGACTTGCGCAGCGGTATCGAGCACCTCACCAATCCTGCTGACGCGTCATTATTTCGCCTGATTTCTCCAACCGACGCATGGCAATCGCGCAACATTGACGCCGAGCAACAGCAAGTCCGCCTGGACAGGCATGGTAACCACGTGACAATCGAATACGCGGGGCTGAAAACCGCGCCCGTGGATACGGATGGCAACTGCGATCGGCTGGACATGCGGGTGATCGTCACATTGGATCTGGCGCCCGGCGCGGACGAGGTGATGTGCCAGATGACCCTCGACAACCGCAGCGACGCGGCAGTGACGGAAGCCTGGTTTCCGCGATTGGGTGGCTGGACGGGTTACGCCGGCCCCGCGCATGATCGGCTCACGCCGGGTTATCAGGGCTATTTTGATCGCCTGAATCCGCACGATGCCGTGATTGGCCTGGACTGGACGACCTTTATCCGCGGTCATCGACGCTGGGCTGTGCGGTATCCGCTGGCTACCATGCTGCCGTGGATGGATCTCTCCGGAGGCGGGCGCGGCTTATGGATCATCAACTACATGCAGGAAGCCTACCTGGGCGGGTTCGCGGCAGAAAACGTCGCGGCGGGAACGGGAGTCAGCCTGACCTTTGGCTGGTTCGCCACGGTCGAGATCGCCCCCGGCAGCCAATGGACATCGCAACGCTTTGGCATCGGCCTGCACAGCCAAGACTGGCACGCGCCCGCCCATCGTTATCGCGACTGGCTTAAGACATGGTGGACACAGCGGGTGGTGCGCCCTCCAGCACGCCTGCGACGCGCGTTGGGCATCCAACACGTCATGTTTTCCAGCTTCGATGGCGAGCCGATGCGATCATTCAGCGATTTGCCCGCTGTTGCGCGCGCGGGCTTGAAGTACGGCATTGCTGACGTGTGCGTGTGGGACGGCCACATGATGGGCACCTATGGCCGCGTCAATAAGACGGATTTGACCGATTACCCCGCGCCGAAATGGGAGGCGTTGCGTCAGGCGCTGGCGGAAGTGCGTGCTATGGGCGTGTCGGCCAGTATGTTGATCAACCAGCGGCTGGTATCGCCCACGTGCGATTTTTACACGCGCCGCGGCAGCCCGGGCGTGATGCGCATGCGCGATGGCAGCGTACGCCCCGAACCTACGCCGGTCGGCAGCCGCACGGCTGAGATTTTCCCGCAGTGGATGGGGCCGATGGCTGTGGCGATGTGCCAACGCTCCGACGAGTTCCGCCAGGAAGTGAACCACCATCTGGACAGATTGCTGGATGTCGGCTTCAGCGCCTTTTTTATCGACCAGAGCTTCGAGTATCTGCCCTGCTATGCTGAAAACCACGGGCATACGCGGGTGGATGACACGCACATGGCCGCGATTGAATGGATCAGTGATTTCCGTCGGCGCATGAAGGAGCGCAATCCGGACAGCTATCTGATGGGCGAAATGCCGGATGTCTTTACTCCGCAGGCCATCGATTTATTGTGGAACTGGAACTGGTTCCGCCGCAACCCGGACATCATGGCCTATTCGTTGCCGGAGATGTCAAACGCATGGGTAAGCGACCGTGATGTCAGCGCTGCGCAGAACGGTTTCCTGTATGGCCTGATGTTGATGCTGACCACGAACGGCTTCACGGGGACACTGGACGATGCTCCTGATTTTGGCGCCTATATCCAGAAGTTAGGCGCGTTGCGCAGCCGCACAGCAGACCTGACCGTGCTGGCGCAATTTGAGGATATGGATGGCTTATCGTGCGAAGGCGCGACAGGGCGACGATTCACCTACGGCGATGGGAGCGGCGACTCTGTTGTGCTGATCAACCCGACCGATAAAACGGCTAAAGCCCAGGTTCGGGTCGACCCGTTGCGAGCACGCACCCCGGCTGCTTCGCGGCTGTATCGCCTAGATGGCACAACTGAAACACTACCCGCAAGCGGGGAAAGCGCCGTTCTGGAACTGAGCATGGCGCCGCGGGATGTGATCGTGTGGGACATGCCTGGATAGATCCGTAAGGAACCCGGCGGCATGAATACCGGCGGCGACAAAGGTCAGATAAAAGGAGTTCTTAGCATGAAGAAACCTACCGCGGCGCAGCTTGCGCTCGCTTTCGAGGAGCGCTTCCCCTTCCTCTTCGGCACGCAATACTATCGCGCGCCCACACCCGACCCCGCGTGCTGGGAGCAGGACTTTCGCGCCATGCAGGAACTGGGGTTCAACGCAGTCAAGTTCTTCGTGCAGTGGCGCTGGTCGCATCGGGCGCCCGGGCGCTTCTACTTCAACGATCTCGACCAGGTGATGGAACTGGCTGCGCAACACGGCTTAAAGGTCACGTTGAACTTCATCCTCGACGTCGCGCCGGTCTGGTTGTTCGACGCCTATCCCGATGCGAAACAGATCGATATTCACGGGCACAGCATCGAGCCGTATGCTGTATCGCACCGGCAGATCGGCGGGCACCCAGGGCCATGCTACAACCACCCCGGCGCGCTGGCCGATCGGCAGCGGTTCGTTGCCGTCGCCGTCGCACACTTCAGGGATCATCCGGCGCTGCAGATGTGGGATGTGTGGAACGAGCCGGAGTTGTGTTTCCCCCAACGCACGCCGGATATGAACACCATCGTATGTTACTGTCCGCATTGCGCGCGCGGCTTCCGCGCCTGGGTACGCCGCAAATACGGCCGAATCAATAAACTGAACGCGGTATGGGGGCGCTGCTACGAATCGTGGGAGCAAGTCGAACTGCCGCGCGGCACCGGGACCATTACGGACTTTATCGACTGGCGCGAGTTTCACCTCGACACCATGGCGAGCGAAGCCAAGTGGCGGCTGCGAACAGTCGAGCGCCTGGACCCGCAGCATGGGCGCTATCTGCACGTCGTTCCCAATTCGTACTTCAGCGCGGTGACGTGCGCCGATGACTTTGCGATGGCCGAGCATTGCGAAGTTTTCGCAGCCACGATGACTGGCGGTCCGGCCACCTGCATGCACATCATTTCGGCTGGGCGCGGCAAGGTGTGCTACAACGTCGAGAGCCACATCAACCACGGCTGCACCGACATGCATCAGCCTGCTATACACCTCGAACAACTCAAACGCGATCTGTTACCCCAATTCGGCATGGGCATCAAGGGCGTGCTGTTCTGGCAATACCGATCCGAAGTGCTTGGATTTGAATCACCCGCATGGGGGCTGGTTAAAACCGACGGCAGCCCGCGCCCCGTGACTGCCGCCGTGCGCGAGTTCTGGGAGACGATCAAGCCCATTGCGGCCGACCTGCGGCGCGCGCAACCCCAGTCGGCGGAGATTGGCCTGTGGCGCAGTCGCAAAAACGAAATCTTCGCCTTCTGCGCGCAGGGGCAGGTCAACAATTTCAACGCCGCGCTGGAGGCATACATCCAGGCGCTGTACTGGGACAACCTGCCGTTCGTTCTGATAAACGATCAGATACTGACAGCGCAGGCATTGGGCGGTTTGAAACTGCTCATCATGCCCAATCCATACTACTTGACCCAGGAGGAGATCGATGCGCTCGATTGCTGGGTGCAGGCCGGTGGCACGCTGCTGTGCGAAGCGCATCTGGCCGGGTACAACGGCACGACAGGGCGACACAGCCAAAGTGTGCCCGGCGGCGGACTCGCCGAACGCTGGGACATCCACGAAGTCGACACGACCTCACCGCGCCATTTACGTTACGCTGAAACGAGCGAAATCGACAGGCCTGAAGCAAGTACGCAGTACGCTGCGCCGGAAGCGCAGTACGCTGCGCCTGATGACGTGCGCAAGGCGCTCAAGGAGTTCGGCGCCACCGGCGGTGAACTCTTCCCAATCCAAATGGCCGACCGCACGCTCATCTGGGGTGCACACCGCTACGCCACACTGTCTGGCGAGGGATTGACGCCGCTTGGCCGCTTTGCGAACGATGCCCCCTGCCTGGCGCACAAAACCGTCGGTACAGGGCATGTGTTCTACTGCGGCGCCAACCTGGGCGACGCGGCAGCAGCCCACCACCCGGAGGGCCTGTTAGCTCTCATGCGTATGGCAGCGAGTGCCGCCGGGGTTCAACCAACAGGTCTGCTGGAAACCGGCGCAGAGTACTGCGCTAACGGCGCAGAAGCCGCAGGAACAGTCCATCTCGATATCCTGTACGAGCACGACCAGCCGCGCTTCGCAGTGCTGATCAATAAGGCAGACCAGGAGCAGGCGGTTCGGCTGCACATGACAGGAGATTGGATCGGGCTGTTCACCGGCATGACACTCCACCTGGGCAATGAGAGCGCGATCCGGTTACCGGCGGGATTTGTGGAGATATTCCAATGCCAGCCGGCGGTTGAGGGAACTTAGCGGCTGAGCGTACTCAGCATGACATCCATCCTCGGCACATAATGACAACGGTCATAACCATGGCCGAGGATGAGCGTCATAACGCGACTTGTGTCAGCGACACATAGCGATCAGCTATTCCCCGCCAGGAACTTCTCCGCTTCCATCGCCGCCATGCATCCATACGCTGCCGACGTGATAGCCTGTTTGAACCAGTTATCGTGCGCCTCGCCGGCAGCAAACACGCCTGGCACGCTGGTATGCAGGTGCGGATCCACAGTCAGGTAACCCTCATGATCCATCGCCAGTTGCCCCTGGAATAGTTGGGTGTTGGGGATGTGGCCGACAAACACGAACACGCCTTCGACCGGGCTGGTGACTGTTTCACCCGTCTTGACGTTCTTCAGCACCACGTCAGCCACCTTGCCGTTGCCGCCAATCCGCTCGATCACGCTGTTGGTGACAAGCTCAATCTTCGGATTGTCTTTGGCGCGCTGTTGCAACATAGCGCCGGCGCGGAACTCGTCGCGGCGATGCACAATGCGCACGCGTGAGCCGAATTTGGTCAGGAACAAGCTTTCCTGGAACGCACTGTCGCCGCCGCCCACCACGATAATTTCCTTGTTGCGGAAGAAGAAACCGTCACACGTGGCGCAGTACGACACGCCGCGCCCGATGAAGTGATCCTCGCCCGGCACGCCCAGCCGACGCGGCGATGCGCCCGTAGCGATGATGACCGCGTCTACCTCATACGTCCCGCTGGACGATGTGAGTTTGAATGGCCTTTGGCTAAAATCCACGCTGTCGATGGTCTCCTCGACAAGGCGCGCGCCGAACTTCTCAGCCTGTTCGCGCATGGCGGTCGTGAGTTCCGGCCCCTGTAATCCATTCGGAAAGCCGGGGTAGTTCTCCACCTCGGTCGTGATCGCAATTTGACCGCCAAACTCAGGTCCGACAAAAACCAGCGGTTCGAGAAACGCTCGCGCCGCATAAATCGCTGCTGTTAATCCGGCAGGCCCGGAGCCAATGATGGCCAGTTTTTCAGACATTCTTGTACCTCGTACAACCTTGGTTGATATCAATTGGATGAATTTTATCCGGAAAAGATTCAGCTTGATTTTTCGCGCCATTTCTGTAATTGTGGTGTTACTGCTACTATATGGCGTATTAGTTGAGAGTACTCAGCTTTAGTCCTTTGTCACATATCCAACTACCTTTACCACGTAAGAACTGGGTTCGAAGACAGCGCGTGCTGGAGTCGCTCTTTGCCGCGCTGGACTACCGACTCATCGTTGTCGTAGCTGCGGCAGGCTACGGCAAGACGAGTCTGCTTGCCCAGTTCGCTCGCACTGAAGGTTTCAGCTTCAGTTGGCTCACGCTGGACGAAAATGATGCCGACCTGCGCGTATTCGGCGAAGCGCTGGTGAGCGCACTCCAGCAATCCTGCCCGGGCTTTGGCGCGCAAACGATGCAGTTGCTTACCTCGGCATCGATCATCGAGCAGAATATGGGCTTGCTGGCGCGCACGCTCGTGCGCGAACTTGCGGCGTGCATGTCGCAACCGCTCTGCATCGTGCTCGATGACTTCCACCTGGTCGAAGCCTGCATGCCAGTGATTCAGTTCGTCGACCAGCTACTGGCCGAATTACCCGAAGAAGCCCACCTGATCATTGCCAGCCGCACCCTGCCGCCCTTGCAGTTAGGCGTGCTGATCGCGCAACAACAGGTCACCGCGCTTGGGCAGACTATCCTGCGGCTGGATATGGACGAAACGCGCCAGATGCTTGCTGCGCTAAACGGCATCAAGCCGGAAGAGGTGACTGACGCCGAAGCCAACAAGGCCTTAGCAGCGACAGAGGGCTGGCTGGTTGGACTGCTGATGACCAACCACATCGATCGCTTGCACAAAGCGCAGGTTGGCCTGGGTGCGCCGCGCGCCATTGACCTGCTTGCCAACTACCTGCTGGTGCAGGTGTGGCAGGCGCTGCCGGAAACACTGCGCGGGTTTCTGTGCAAATCCAGCATCTTGAACGATATTTCCATCCCGTTTTGCATCAAAGAGCTGGGCTGGACAGACGCCGCAGCGCACATCGCAGAAATCGAACGGCGTAACCTGTTTATTCAACAGATCGGTTCACCCGATACGCCGACTTCATATCGCTATCACCCGCTATTCCGGGAATTCCTGCGCCTGCGCCTGCGCGAGGATGAGCCGCTACGTTTTGCGCAGTTGCAGCACGATGTTGGCGTTGCTTATGAGAATAACAACGAGACCGAATTGGCTGTGCGCCACTATCTGACTGGAAATTGGTGCCACGATGTCATACGGTTGATCGAGCTGCACGCACAGCCGATGTTACAACGCGGGCTCTATCACACGATTCTGGATTGGCTCAACCGGCTGGATGCCAGCGCGCCCGGCGTGTGGGCCGACCGGCATGTCCTGTGGCAGTTCAAGATCTGGGCACACCTGAACCTGGGCGAAGATGTCCATGCCATGGAAGCCCTCAACCGGCTGGACGAGTTGTACCTGCACACAGGCGATATGGTGCGCCGCCAGAGCTTGAATATTCGGCGCAGCCTGCTCTTGTGGCGTGCCGGCGAATTCGAGGAAGCATTGGCCGGCACCCTTGAGATCACCCATTCGATCTACAAGCCGCTATTGTGGGTACGCATCGAGGCCTTGCGCATCGCGGCCATGTGTCTAAACGAACTTGGTCAATTGAACCAGGCACTGGCGTCTATCTCCAATGCCGAGCAACTAGCGTATGACTGGGAACAAGCCGGTAATGGCCTGAGCGCACTCAGCGAAGTACTGGCGCGCTGCAAATTGACCCACTCGCTCATCCTGGACTGTCTGGGCGATGCTTCAGGAGCCTTGCGCGCCGCAGCAGAAGCTGTTGGGCTGGCGGAACAGTTGCAGGATAACAGCTTGCGCGCCGAAGCCACTATCGACCTGGCGGAGCAGCTCATCTATAGTGAATCAAAAGAAGACTTGCTGGAGATTTCCAGGCATGGACTGGAACTGGCCGAGGGAGTGGGCAATCAGGCACTGCGCGTTTACGGCATGACCACACTGGCGCAGATATTCATGCAACGAGGACAGTTCGAAAGCACACTCGAAGCCACCACTGCCGCGCTGGCGCTGGCGCGACAGATTACTGCGTCAGTGCGGGACTCTGCGCCAGCCGTCAACGAGCGTGGCGTCATCCTGTTTCGAGCGCTGATCCAGTATGCGCACGTCATGCATCGCATGGCACAGAGCGAATACGCCTTGGAGAAACGCGCCAACCATCTGCAACAAGCCGCCAGCCTGGCGCGCGAAGCCGTAGCCATCGCTGAAAACAACCAATCGCCGCGCTTGCGGTTGCAGGCTTATGCGCGGCTGGGGGCAATTCTGGCCACGCTGGGCGAGACGGGATCCGCCGCGCGCGTGCTGGATAGCGCAGAATCAGTGCTGGGGCAGATCCACAATACCACCACGGGAACAACCGTATGCGACAACGCTGTCGGTGCTGTATACCTATGGAAAGTCATGCTGCTGTGGAACGATCCCACACCAGATATTGAGCGCCTGAGGCACTTTGTGGCTGAAGTCCATCGGGTGCACGCTATGCGACAGCAGTCCTATTTTATACAGGCTGAAGGTCAAGATGCATGGGATACCTGGCAGGCGATTTCTTCATCCCCTGACATTGAAACCGCGCTTCAGGCGCGCCGGAGTAGCCTGGCCGATACCGCCAGTCAGCTATCGACTGCGGCCCGTTCACTCCCGATGCCGGCGATCCTAGCGGACGACCGCAGAGGCGACTCCCCGCGCGTCGCCTCATCAGCGCTCCGAATCGTGGTGCAACATGACCTGCGTGTCTTTGGATTTGGCGCAGGGCGCGTATGGCGCAACGATCAGCCCGTAACCACATCACAATGGGGATGGAGTATCCCTCGCGATTTGTTCTTCTACATCCTCACAATGCAAAAGGCAACGCGCGCAGAAATCGGTTTGATTTTCTGGCCCGAATCCTCGACCGCCACGATGCAGAGTAGCTTTCATAACGCCAAATTTGCCATCAAAACAGCGCTGGGAAAGCCGGCCATGGTTTACGTGAATGGCGCCTATTCGGTCAATCCCGATCTAGACTTTCTATACGATGTCAACAGCTTCGAGCACCTGATTGCCGAGGCGCAACAGGCATCGCCGCAGGTCGCGCTCGATCACCTGATCAATGCTGCCGCACTTTACACAGACGACTTTCTGACTGAGACGGATACGGTATGGGCCGTCCAGTTGCGCAGCACGCTGGCACAAAAGTACGCTGCGTGTTGCGTGCAGGCAGCCAGGCTGGCGCTGGAATTAGCCAAACCCGATGCCGTCCTTTCTCTGCTCGAAACGGCAACCCGGCACGACCCGCTTAATGAGGCCGTGGCGCAAATGTTGATCAAGTGCCAGTGGCAGAACGGCAACCGGCGCGCGGCATTGCAAACCTACGCAAGATTAAAAGCTGGTTTATATGACGAGTTGGGCATTATGCCTGATGCTGAGACGGAGCGGCTGATCCTCACGATCAAAAACAGCCCCTAATCCAGCGCAATCTCATATTTCAGCCGATTCACATCAACATAGCAGCACATGATGCCAAATTTGCGCGCATCCGCATACATACCTTCCTACATAGACGACCTATACACTTCTATGAACAGTGATATAAGGTGCCAACTGTCAGCGGGCTGAGCCCCTATGGTCAGTGAACTGACTACGGCTTATAAAAGCGGAGATAGTATGAAAAACAAAGCCATCAAATGGTTATCGATAGTCATTTCTGCAGCAATGCTTGGATTGAGCATGATTCTATCCACACCCACCTCTGTCGTTGCCGGCGGCGGCGGTAGCGGCGGTGGTTCAGGTGGCGTATTCTCCGCTCAGGTGATGCCATGTTCACTTTGCTCCACTACTGACACCACAGTGAAGTAGGAAACGATCTGTGGGTCGTCCCACCTTAGTCAAGGATATTAAAAATAATGATGATGAGTCAAGAGGTCAATCGCTTGCTCGGGCATGCCCTGCTCGATCCGGCTTTGCTAAACGGCATTTTCAGCAGCGATCGCGCCCAGGTTTTGCAGGGATATGACCTGCAACCGGCAGAGCAATATGCCATTCTGACGAGTAAAGCGGGCAGCCTGGCCGAGTTATCGCGCGAACTGGTATCAGTATGTGGAACCCCGGATGCGCTGGCTGAAACGGATGCTGCCATCGATCGGTTCTACCAATCGTTACACGCTGGTACCCACAGGCCGGCGCTTCACTCAGCCATTTCTATGGAAGCAGTAGCGCAACGCATCATTAACACGCTGCCGGGTTTGCCGGCTGCCGCAATATCCTATGCCGACATACAAGCGGCGTCATAGGCAGCACAAATAACGGGAGAATTCTTAATGACTGCTCAAACAATCTACATGATGAATGGCCGTGGCGCTGATCCAGCAATCCTGAAAGGATTGACTGAAGCTGGATGTGAAGTGCGCGATACCCATAGCGTTGCAGAAACCCTTAATAGCCTGCGCATCGCTGGATCACATCATGGCGGTGGTGTCACTAACCTGATGCTGGTTGCCGAAGTGCAGGCTGGCGCCATCCCGTTACTCACGTTGCTCAAAGAAACTGGCATGCCCCTGCCGCCTACCATGCTCTTCGATCAGGATGGTAATGGGCTGAACGTAATCAACTCGGTTCAATCGGCCATCAAAGCGCTGACGCTGGGTGTCCTGGATTACGTGCTGGCAAGCGAACCGGCCATCCAGCGTGAACTGCGCGCCAGGGTGCTGGCTGAGCGCGTCGCATCACACGCTCCGCAAGCAAGCCAGGTGATCCCGCCTGCCCCGCCGATGCCCAGCGAGGCGAGCGCCGATTTCCAGTGGAGTCCTGAATCCAACGTCATCTATGTGAAAAACAAGTACATTCGCCTGAGCCCGGTCGAAGGGCGCTTGTTCGACCTGCTGCTAAGCCATCGTGACCATACGGTCAGCATGGATGATCTGATCAGGCACGGGTTGCGCCACACAGGCGATCCTTTTGACGAAGACATCAAACTGTTGCGCCCGCACATGATGCGCCTGCGCAGCAAGCTGGAACGTTATGAGGGACTCTCACACCGCATTGTCAACGTCCGCGGGAATGGGTACATGTTTATTTAGTCAGAAGCTGCGCCGAATAAAGCGCCCGCGCGCCGGCGAGGCACATAAGCGCTGATCGCGCACAACAAAGTCGCCGCGCGCAATAACATCCCTCGGCCAGCCGGTGCATGTCAGCCCGTTATAGGCCGACCAATCGATGGCCGAGTGCAGTTCACGCGGTGTGAGGTTCTTGCGCGCTTTGGGATCAAATATCACGATATCGGCATCATAGCCAACCGCGACGCGCCCTTTCTGGTTCATGCCGTGAATCTCGGCTGGGCGCGTGCTGCAGATACGCACCCAATCGTTTAAGCTGAGGCGTCCGCGCCGCACTCCATACTCGTGCAACAGCCCCAGGCGCGTCTCGATGCCGGGCATCCCGCCGGGAGCCTGCCGAAAGTCGGCGCTACCCTTGTCTTTCTGCGCCAGCGTAAACGGGCAGTGATCGGTGCTGACAATGTCAAGCGCGCGCGATGCCAGCATGCGCCACATCGCATCCTGATCGGCCTGCGGTCGCAATGGCGGCGCGCACACATACAAGCGACCATCCGGGCGTGCCAATGCATCCTCAGTCAGCACCAGGTATTGCGGACAGGTTTCGCCGTAAATATGGGACAGTCCGCGCAGCTTGGCATCGGCCACCACGCGCGCCGCATGCTCGCAGCCGATGTGAAAGATCAGCACACGCGCGCCGCTGACTTCGGCGCACATCACGGCGCGCGTCACAGCTTCGTGCTCGTTAATGGTTGGACGCGTGCGTGCATGATTCAGCGCCAGCGCAGGGTCGCATATTTCCGACTGGCGCAACACTTCGATGACATCGCCGTTTTCAGCATGAATGCAGGCCAGCCCATTGACCTCGGCTATGGCACGCAAAGCACGGAACAGGTCCATATCCTGCACCTGAAAACCGGGGTAAGCCATATACATCTTGAACGTGGCGCATCCGGCGTCATAAACCTGCTTGATTTCGGCAATGCGCTTCGCGCTGACGCGGCGCGGGATACCATTGACAGGATGCTCATCCGGCTGAATAGTCATATGCAGTCCAAAGTCAATGATGGCGTCATGCGTCTCGCCCAACCGCTTTTCCAATGCCTGCAACAGTGATTCATCCGGCTCAGTCTCGACAAAATCGATCAGCGCCGTCACACCACCCATGGCCGCGGCCGAGGTGCCGGTGCACCAGTCATCAGCGGTGTATCCCACACCCGTCGGCATATTCAGATGAACGTGAGCGTCGATGGCGCCGGGAATGACGTAGCAGCCTGACGCATCACGCGTTTCGCGTGCTGCGACGCCAAGCGCCACGCTGCTCGATGAATTTGGAGGCAGAATTGCCGCAATCTTGCCGGCATCGATCGCCAGGTCTGCGGTGAATGTAGCGTCGGCAGTCACCACAGTGCCATGAGTAATGAGTAGATCAAAATTCATGTCGAAATCTTAACGCATCATGGCCATGCGCATGGCATTACCGTGACGATTGAAAGTGTTATGCCGCGGAGATACCTGCACGTTTGGCCAGAGAGGCAGCGCGCTCGCGGCACTCATCCAGGAGCGCAACCTCATCGACTCCGACCATCTGTTTATCGGCCATCAAGATGCGGCCGTTGACAAAAACAGTATCCACATCCGAGCCGCGCGCGCTGTACACGAGCGACGACAGTGGATGTCCGATTGGCTGGATATGCGCCGCATTCATGTCGATCAAAACGATATCGGCAGGCGCCCCAACGACTAACTGGCCGCCGGGTAGCCTGGCTGCCCGTGCGCCATTTACCGTCGCCATATCCAGCACCTGGCTCGGCGACATCACCTGTGGATCAAGCGTGGTCACGCGCGCCATAAAGGCAGCCAACCGCATCATCTCGATCATGTCCTGCCCGTCATTGCTGGCCGGGCCATCCGTGGCGAGTGCGACGTTCACGCCCTGTTGCAAGAGCTTGACAATGGGCGCAACGCCAGACGCCAGGATCATGTTGGCACCTGGGCAATGCGCCACCGTGGCATGATGCTCAGCCAGCAATGCGCATTCGCGATCAGACAGCCACACGCCATGAACCGCATCGAAATCGTCGCCGAGCAAACCAAGCGAGGCAAACCATTCGATTGGGCGCATGCCGGAGTCCTTGAGCGTCATGGCCACCTCGTCCTGCGTCTCATTCATGTGACAGTGCGTGATAGCGCCATGCGCACGCGCCAGTTCGGTGGTGCGCTGTAACAGTTCAGGAGTACACCGCCACGGTGCAAGGGGGCCGTTGGCAATCGTAATCCGGCCATCAGCGCCACCATGCCAATCGGAGAAAAGACGGCCAAGGTCCGCCATAATGGACGCCGATGATTCAGCATTGACGCCGCGATCAGCCCAGCCACGTGCCAGCACCAGTCGGACACCCAGAGCACTGGCGGCGCGCAAAACCGCATCCGTGTGCTCTTGTGTCAAAGGCAGCTTGAAATGCTGGACGATGGCCGTCGCACCGCCCCGAATCGCCTCGATCATACCGAGTGTACAAGCCAGGCGGATGTCGTCCAGCGTCATCGCGGCCTGCAACTTCCATATATAGTTGCGCAGCCAGTCGAGTAACGAGTGGTTGGCGCTGTAACCACGCATGAAAGTCTGCTCAAGGTGGGTGTGTGCGTTGACAAGACCAGGAATCGCCAGTTTGTGCGTGGCGTCGATGATCTGTGGGTATTGCAACGTTGTGACGAGTGACTGGGTGATCAGCGCCTGCGGCGGCGCGCCCTCGCCAATGGCCGCGATGCGCTCACCCTCGATCATCAGGTAGCCACGTTCGATAACGCGACCCCGTGGCGTCACCAGCGAGAGATTCTTTAGTATTAAAGCCAAGACAATTAAACCAGAAACGACAGCATGAGCATTATGCCGAGTACACTCGACGCCGGGACCAGCAGGTTATCCAATCCCCATGGGCTGACTGCTTCGACAAGTGTGGCCAATATGGCAACGGGCAATGCGACGATCAAAGCAATCATTGCAGAATGATAGAAAATCAAGATCGTCATCCAGACAGCG
This sequence comes from uncultured bacterium, assembly GCA_903873965.1. Taxonomy (GTDB): domain Bacteria; phylum Chloroflexota; class Anaerolineae; order J036; family Brachytrichaceae; genus CAIXPS01. The sequence goes on along the minus strand of CAIQQO010000484.1, from coordinate 11,656 downwards.
ACGAAGGAAACCACCAACATCACGAGTGATCCCTCAAGGCTGCGTGTGCCGCCAATCACCTTGTACTTGTGAGCTCCTTTCAGTTTGCCAATGACAGCGGCAAAGGCATCGCCCCATGTCAACGGCATCAAGGCAGCCACAAACAAGCGTTTATCGTAATCAAAAAACACCAGAATCAACGCCACAAACGCGATGGGGAAGTACACCGTGCCAAGGTTGGACCGATCGCCGGACTCCATGCCCTTGAAAACATCGCGCCGATAGGAAATATAATTCAAAAGGATGAACGACGCAGGCGGGATGATGGCAAACCACTTATCTTGGAACAAGGCTGCCGTTCCCCACGCCCACATGCCTACGCCCACATGGACAAACTTTCTCGTAAACTCGACTGGCAGCTTGAACGTGCGACGCAAACCTTCGGCCACACCAAGGACTGTGAACACACATACGAAAGCAATGAGTACAGCGAGATAGTCATTCATGGAGCCTGATTATGCCTGAATGGCCAAAAAAATGGGGTCAATATTCGTCATAAGGATCATAATCAGCAGCAGATACATCAAAACGATCGTGGGTATGGACAAATTGATCCAGCCCGTAAAGACTATCGAGGCTGAGATCGGGAGCTACGGTCTCCAGCGAACGCAAGGTGAGTGCTGCCGCGCGCAAGCCGAGTTTGACGGATTCACCAATATCAATGCCTTGCAGCATGCCGAAAATCAACGCGGCCGTCAGCGCATCGCCTGCGCCGGTGCTGTCGACAATATCAACTTTGAGCGCCGGGAACTGACCGCTTTCCTTAGCCGTGGCGTAACACGCGCCACGTTCAGCCTGCGTGATGACAGCCGCGGCAACGCCAAGGCCGGCCAGTCGGCGCGCTGCCTGCAAGGCATCATCGGGCGTGCGAATCGGCGCACAGTCCAGAATAGCCTGTGCCTCGGCAAGATTGGGCGTGATCAGATCGAGCAACGGCAGGTGTGGCAGGAGGCGGTAAGCACGGTCCGCCGATGTGGGGTCCACACAGATCGGCTTGTGATACTCGCGCGCCATGTGAAAAGCTGCCAACATTGCATCATCGCTGAGGTTCATATCGAGCGCGACCAGGCTACATTCACGGAAAGCATCGCGATTGAGGCGCAGGTAGTCGCGCGTAACATGGCGCAGCACGCTGAGGTCGGCGATGCCGAATAAGAGGTTGCCGTCCTTGCCGATCGCGCCCATGTACATGCCGGTTGTGCCGTTTTCAATGATCATCGCGCGCGACACATCGATGCCGACGTCGTCTGCATTATTGAGTATGTCTTCGCCAGCGTAATCATCGCCCACGGCAGTGAGTAACGTCACTGGCACGCCCAGCCGGACAAGATTTTCGGCGATATTGCGCGCGACGCCTCCGACGCTGCTCTTCATTGACGCCGATGTGGATGAACCGACTATCGGCGGATTCAGCATGTGACTTTTGATATCGAGATTAGCCGCACCGATGACGAGAACGCCTTCTGGCATAAGTGGTTTGCCTTCCGTATATTTGGGTAAGTAGTTTAGTCGTTTTTTGCTGGACGGATCAACGTACGCCTGCCAGTTGCCATGCGATAAAAACCGCGATGGCGGCCACAATGGCAAATTCGATCACCACACCGCGCGACAGCCGATCCTGGAAGTATTGCTGCGCCAGACCGATCATGACATACAGCACCGACAATAGAATGACGCCGGCGCTCCAGATGGAGAGATTCCAGTAATTCAGCGCCCAGTTGGCCTCGCCGACCAGCAGCCCTACGACGAGTGAAAAAGTAGCCGCCGTTCCCAGCCCAATAAGGTGAGGCGACATCAGGTCGAGCGTCAGACCAAATGCCACCAAGGTAGTCAAAGTAGCAGTAATCACACTACGCTCATGCGAACTGTAGATGAGTGTGAATAGGCCAAAGGCGATGGCGTAACTGACGCCGGTGAGAGCAAGGCGCGCAACGGCGTAACCGGGCGCGTAGGGCGAAAGGCCGACATATTCGGCGAAAATGAGCGTGGCAATGGCTACGATGCCCAACAGCAGCACGCCAATCCACAAAGGCCATGTGGTAATACGTGTCAATAGCCAACTGACCGTCAACGCCGCAAAGGCAGGTGCGATCCAGAAAGGAAACAGGTAAGGGATCTCGCCGGCCCTGACGTCTGGATGGCTGCGCAACACCCAGTCGACGCCCGCACACGTCAGCACAGGCATCAGTACAATCAGGAGCGAATCGGTCGAAAGAGTGATGGAGAGCGCCGAACCCAGAAAACTGATGGACGCACTCCGCGTGGGAAGTTCCACGACTGCCAGGGCGACGGGCGTCAAAGCAATCAACGCGACCAGCATGAGTACGCGGTTACGTACCGAAGATGCATCCAGACTGAATGTCTCGTTAATGTCTCATCACTCCGCTAGTTCGAAATGCGCTTGCCAGCGCCGCGCTTGGCCACAACCGTGCCATCCGCAAACGCCAACTGACCGCGCAGAAACACCTGCTTGACGATACCGCGCATATGCCAGCCCGCGAACGGCGACCAGCCACACTTGGAGAAGTAGGGGCGCTCGCCGATCACCCACTGTTCACGTGGATCGACCAAGGTAATGTCTGCGTCAAAACCTGGAGCTATTCTACCCTTGGCAGCAATGTTAAAGGTGCGCGCTGGACCCTCACAGCACAAGCGTGCAATATCCGCCAGGGTAAGTCGACCTTCGTGAGCAGCTGTAAGCAGCAACGGCAACATGGTCTCAAGCCCGGGAACGCCGCTGGGCGGCTTGGCGCTGTTCTTTTCCGCCAGGGTATGGGGAGCATGATCCGTAGCAATGCAGTCGGCTACATCGAGGTTGGCCCACAATGTAGCGATGTCGCGTTCCTCGCGCAACGGGGGGTTCATCTGATACAGCGACTGCGGCTCTAGGATACTACCCGGCGCAAACATAGCCAACTCGTCTGTCCGCTGCTCTGTCACTTGGCCATGATCGAAATCGGTGGTGAGGAACAAGTAGTGCGGCGCAAACTCGCAAGTCACGGGGAGGCCACGCGCTCGGGCATCGCGAATAATCTCAACCTCGCGTCGGCTGGATACATGGCACACGTGCACCCGCCGGTTGCAGCGCTCCGCCAACGCAACGGCGCGGGCAACTTCGATCTCGGCCGCAATGTGCGGACGGCGCTCGCCATGCTGGCCAAAGTAACGGACAGCAGGTTCGTGCTCGGCATGTACGCCAATCACGCGATCGTGTGGGTACAACTGGAAGTGTTCATACTGCGCGCCAAAATCCTCAACCAGCAGGTCGCCAGTGCTGCTGCCCATGTACATCTTCAAGCCACATTCAAGTAAATCGGGATGATCGGCTTTAAGGCGCATGTTGGTGTTGGTTGCGCCGATAAACACGCCATAGTCACACACGGCATTCTGGGATGCAAGATCGAGCGCCAGATCAAGCGTGTCGCAGCTGGTGATGGCCGGTGCAGTATTGGGCATAGCGAAGATCGACGTCACGCCGCCTGCCAATGCAGCGCTAGTGCCGGTGAAGAAATCCTCTTTCTGTTCACCGCCGGGCTGGCGCATGTGTGTGTGTACGTCAATCAAACCGGGAAATACGAGCAGATCGGTCGCATCGACAACGTGTATATCCGGAGAAAGAGAAGCAAGATCATCTGCGCCCGCCGGGTCAACGATGGCAGCGATGCGCGTCCCATCGAGGAGGACATCGGCGCGGGACAATCCAGTGCTGCCCACAATCGTACCCTTATGAATAAGTGTGTAGTTTCCCATCTCAAATCTCCAACCTTCTTCCTGTCGAGCCTCGGTGGAAGTGTCCAAAGTCGTGTTTGGCTTCAAGTTGATCGAGGGTGAGTACAGGCCCATCGACGCATACGAGGACATCATCGAGCGCGCACTGGCCGCACACGCCAAAACCACATTTCATATAACGCTCCACACTGAGCTGACCTTGCCAGTTGTTGGCGCGACACAACTTGAAGAGCGCGACAAGCATCGGCTCAGGCCCACAGGCGTAGAGGTGAAGCGGTGAAGCGGTGATTGGGGATTCAAATCCGCTCTGCTCCATTGATGCTGTTAGAAACCGGGCGCGGATGGCATCGGTGACAAAGCCCTTCATGCCGCGCGAACCATCGTTGGTGCTGAGTAGAAGCTGCACACCCAGTTGCTCGAACCGGTTTGCGTACAGTAACTCATCGGCCACGCGCGCGCCAATGGCGACGGTGACATCCATACCATGCGCCAGCGCCTGTTGCGCCAGCATATACAGGGGTGCACTGCCGTATCCACCAGCAACGAGCAATGCCGGGTGATCGGTATCGAGGCGATAGGGCCGCCCAAACGGTCCGCGCCACCCGACATAGTCACCGATGTTCATATCGTGCAGCGCACTGGTGGCTGGTCCGACGCGCGCTACGCTGATGGTGAGTGGACGTATACCCGCAATACTCATGGGCTTCTCGTCGATGCCCGGAATCCACAACATGATGAACTGACCGGGTTCGGCATCGATATCGGTATCGAATACAAACGTCTTGACCATGGGAGTCTCACGCTGGATATCGATAATACGAGCAGAACGAGGCAATTCAAATGCAACATTCGGGGACTGAAACTGACTGTCTCTATGGCGTGCTTGTGCCGATGGCATGCCACCATTTTAACTGAACCTGCCGCACTCACATACAATATAGGAATACAAATGACCAAGCTAACACCCGAACTCACCAACAATCTCAACGCGCGCGTCGAGGATCGGCGCGCTGACATCATCCAGTTCATGCGCGATATCTGCGCCATCCCCAGCATGGAGTCGCAACTGAAAGACGTGGGCGAACGCTGCGCAGCCGAAATGCGCAAGCTGGGCTTCGACGAAGTGCGATTTGACGTGATGGGCAATATTCTGGGGCGGATCGGCGTTGGCCCGCGCCATATCGTGTTTGATTCGCACATCGACACCGTGGGCATCGGCGACCGCACGCAGTGGGATCATGATCCCTTTGCAGGCGTGGTGCGTGATGGCGTCCTGTTTGCGCGCGGCGCCAGCGATGAAAAAGGCAGCACGCCGGGCATGATCTACGGAATGGCACTGGCGCGCGACCTGGGCTTGCTCGATACCACCGAATGGACGGCGTGGTACTTCGGGAACATGGAAGAGTGGTGCGACGGGATCGCACCGAACTCGTTCGTGGACAACGACCCGCACATCAAACCCGACTTTGTAGTCATCGGTGAGCCGACTCGGATGCAGATATATCGCGGACACAAAGGGCGTGTGGAGATGAAGGTAACGGCCAAAGGGCGCAGCGCGCACGCGGCCAGCAACTATCTGGGCGACAACGCAGTTTACAAGCTGCTTACGACGATTGCGGGCATCCGCGACCTCGATCCGCACCTGCGCACGCACGAGTTCCTCGGCAAGGGCACTATCACCGTGAGTGACATGAAGGTGAGTACTGTCAGCATCAATGCCGTTCCGGATGAGGCGACGATCTACATCGACCGGCGTGTCACCTTTGGCGATACGCTGCAGAGCGCGATGGAAGAAGTGCAAACGATCATCGACCACTCCGGCTTCCCGGAACTCAAGCTGGAAATGCTGCAATACGATGAGCCCAGCTACACGGGCTTTAAAATGGTTCTGGACAAATATTTCCCCGCATGGGCACTGGATGCATCACATCCTCTGGTACAAGCGGCGGAGACTACGACAGAAGCCGTCTACGGTGCGCGCGCCGCGACAGGCAAGTGGAACTTCAGCACCAATGGCACGTACTGGGCCGGGAAAGCCGGCATCCCCTCCATCGGTTTCGGGCCTGGCGATGAGAATCACGCGCATACCGTCATCGATCAGGTACTACTCGACGACGTCGTCAAAGCCACGTCCTTCTATGCCGCGCTGCCGGCTGCGGTAGCCATGTATCCCTTTGAGAATAAGTAGTTAACACAGGGGCGGTCCTGAGTGTCCGCCCCGAGAAGGAACAATATGCCGGATAGTCTGGGCTACCAATTAAAGCGATATCGCGAGAAAAAGCACTTCACACAGGCCGAAGTGATCGAGCGCAGCGGGCTGGATCGCAGTTCGAGCTATATCAGCAGTCTCGAAACCAACAAGACCAGTCCCACACTTGAAGAGCTCGAAGCACTGGCGGTCATATACGGAACAACGGTGTTTGACATACTCAGCGAGGCCAAAGGCATCACGCCGAACTGGGATTTCACACCGAATGCCGACATCCGCCTGTTGTTGAACTTCTACGAATCGCTCAACACCGAACGGCGCAAAATCGCTCTGGAGTTTATTCAGTTTCTGGCCGAGAAACAGAAGATGGAGAAATATCTGGCGGACAAAGATAAAGCCGTTTAGCGGATACGCTATCCCTTGCTTCTGGCTTTAACAATTTTCTGCTTATAGTCGGTAACGAAACCATCCAGCTTGGTCATCAGTTCAGTCCAGTCTGGGCTGTTCAAAACCCGATCGAGCGTGTCGCGATCGTTGGCTTCGCCCACCGTGATAATCTGCGGGCCTTCGCCATAAACCGTGTACCACGCCTCGGTCGGGCGAATGCCCATCTTCATGATGCGCGGCGCGAACTCCTGCACAACGAACTCAAAATAGGCAGGCTCCACTTGCGACTTAATATTCCAACTCATCACGAGTTTAACCATGTTTCCCTTCTTTTTTCCTCATTCCTCTTGTCTCCTGCATCCGCTGTGTCATCTGTGTTCGCTGCCTATTTACACCGATCAGCCAACGCCTGCACCTGGCGATTGAAGAGCGCGTCCACCAGGGTGAAACTGTTGATCTTCTCGATCGATTTTGCACCATTGACATAGTCGCCGCTGGCACACTGTGCCTGCGCGAGCGCCCAATGGGCATACGGGCTGGGCGAACCGGCGGCGGTGATCAAGTCGATCCCTTTCTGGGCATTCTCAATCGCCAGCTTGTAATCGCCCTTGAACATATTGACGTTGGCCAGGCCGATATACGCCGCGCCCATCTTATCGTCATTTTTGATCGCAGCCTCAAACTCGCCCTGCGCTTTGTCAAAGGCATCAGTAACAACTTTGGGATCGCGTTGTAGGTAAATCGTACCAAGCACGTAATGCGATGTCGGGTCATCTGGCCTGATCTTCAGCGCCTGCTCAACCTGCTTCTGCGCATCATCAAACTGGCCTGTCTGGTAATACACCGTGGCCAGGTTGGTGTAGGCTGCATCATTGTTGGCATTAAGTTTAATGGCTGCTTGATATGCGGTGATGGCATTGGATAAGTGATTCTGGCGCTTTTGAGCATCCACCTCGGGTTCGGCCAACCGATTGTAGGCATTACCCAGCAGATACTGAGCGTCGCTGTTGCCGACATCCAACTGCACCGCAGCCGCTGCTTCGACGCGGGCTACTTCAAACTGGCCGGACTTCAGCGCCGCGCGTGAAGCATCCATATGCTGCTGTAATTCTTTGTTAGCTACGGGTGTCGCTTCCACCACAGCCACTGGCGTCGGTGGCGCGCAGGCTGTCATACCAACGCTGATCAATGCAACCGATACGACAACAAACAGCATCCGCAGAGAATGGAATGGCCCTACATCCGACCCGAGTGTCCGCGTCATCTCTTAACCTCCAACAAAATCACCTGCGTGTCTTCCGGTAGATTACTGTGCGTCACCTTAAGCGTGTCCTGCGTCTTGGCCTCGTTCAAGCCCATCTCTTTCAGGAACTTACTCACACCCTCCAGCTTGCGATGGTCTTGCCCGGCAGAGCTATGATAGTTCATCGGAATCACGATGCTAGGTTCGATCAAGCTGATGATCTCACTAGCCTGCGCCGCATTCAACCCATCATCGCCTCCTACGGAAACGAGCAACACATCGACCGTTTCAAGCGCTTCGACCTGCGCCTGCGAAGGCACAAATGACAGTCCGCCCAGGTGCACCACAGTCAAGCCATCAAAATTAAACGTGTAAACTGTCCCACGCTGCACCTCCGCGCCCTTCTTGCCATCAGCTTTCATCGCAACGCCAGTGATAAAAACGCCGCCCATCTCATACTCGCCAGGTCCACGCACGACGCGCACATCGCCGCGTTGACCGGCAACCACCGCACCGACATTGTTGTGCGCAGGGTCATCCCGCGTAACGGTGACGACATCCGCCCGCAACTTCGGCAGTTCCTCACCCGTGCTTGCGTCGTATGGGTCTGTGACCACTGCCAGCATCCCACGCTCCGTCATGCGAAAGCAGTATTGTCCATGCCATGTTATTTCCATACATGCATTCTACAAGACAGGGAAGGAGTGGAGAACAACAAGCACACTCAATCTGTCGGTTCATCTGTTGTGTCAGGTTGCGCCCGGTCTTTCAGCGTGTGAACCAAAGCTTCAACTGCATCCTGCATGCGTTTCAACGGCGCGCGCGGGGCATAATTTTCGGCATAGTGGGCGGCAGCATCTTCGGGCGAAATGTCTTCGCCGGAGGATTCGTGCAAAAAGTGCTTGTGATCGATGATCCACAGGTATAAATCGGCTTCGGTGCGTCCGGAAAAATCCTTCAGAATATTCTCATCACGAATCGCATGAATGATCGGCATATACACGTTATCGAACCAGTCTGTCACCGACTCATCTTCGGTAATATCGCGTTGCAGATCCAGGCCCATGAAATAGCGATGCACTGCGATATGCTCTATCAAACGCGCATACGCACCACCGATTGAAAAACGAATATTCTGGTCGACGCACAGCTTATCAAGATGGGTGCGCTCAAGAAAATCAGCGTATTCACCCAGAATCGAAAGCATATCCGCGTTCAAGTCCTCCGCCGTCGTCGGGACTCGGCTAATGGCCTCCGTCACCTCGGCATCAATAAACGCAATGCCATGTTCTCGCGCCACCGAGACGCGATGATTGCCGTCCAGCACAAAGTAGGCATCGCCCACCTTATACAACTGAATAGGCGGCAGACTGACATCATCGTAAAAGGCGCGGTTAACTTTGCGCCAGCGCATGCTCAACGTGTTCGTGGTCGGCAGAAAGGCATCATCAAAGTCCTTGTACCGACCAACACTGCCAACGATGTTTTCGATCGGCACAACCTGCATACCGCGATACACCATCCCGCCCAGCCTCAGTTTGTCTTTAACATCATCCCAGGCCAGCATCCTATGCCGGTGGCCTGAAATCACCCCAAGCACAGAACGCAGGAATGCCTTGGCGCGCGCACCACTGAAATCCAGTTGGTCCTGTGAATAAACATCATTTATGTCATCCATCTTGACTTGCACTATAGCACGGGCGTATTAAGTCACCATGATACAAATGGCGCGCAAAGGCATCGCAAAGCCTATTTTCGGGATGAAATATTTTACTAAACTGGTTGACAACGCTGTGAGTGAGTGGTAACGTTCAACTATTCGAATAACAATCACAGAATAATAGTCAGCCTGTACTTATGGCACCTATTCTCGGATTGGTTGTATAGCGTCAGGGGCTTGCGTGCGTTCGATAAACCATATCGTTCGCTGGGTTGTGTCGATCACACCAAAATCCTCCGCGTTTGTGTATAGGTTTCCGTGTAGGTAAATAATGCAGGCAAGTATCAGTGAGGAGAGGTTTATAAGTAGATTAGGTAAGTTGATCGTCATCTTTGTTAGTAGCGTACATTCAGTTTTTACATCAGAGCACAATCAAACAAGATTGTCCCAACCGGAGTATATTAGGAAATGAAGACCCAGAAATTCACATTAGGTACGATGATCGTTGCCACAGGCATGATCCTGGCGGCCTGCGGTGGCACACCAGCGACTACTGCTCCTGTCGCAACAAGTGCGCCAGTCGCCGCCACCAAAGCAGCAGATCCTACGAAAGCCCCTGAAGCCACCAAGGCGCCCACCAAGCAGACGGAGATCACTTTCTGGCATGCGTACGGCACTGGCAGTCAGGAAGAAGTCGCCATGACTGCTCTCGTCAAGCAAGCTGCAATTGACCTGCCCGACATCAAAATCAACGTGCTGCAGATTCCGTTCAATGATGTCTTCAACAAGTACCGCACCGACGTCGCAGCCGGCAGCGGACCGGATATGTTCATCGCCCCGAACGATTCTCTAGGTGATGACGCACGCGCCAACCTCATTGCTGATATCACCGACCTTGTCAAAGGCAAGCTGGGTGACGATCTCGACATCGCAGTCGGCGGTATGACCGTCGGCGGCAAGATCTATGGCATTCCAGAGACCATCAAAGGCGTCGCCATGTTCTACAACACCTCGATGCTAAAAACGGCTCCCAAGACGACCGATGAACTGCTGGCAGCCATCAAAGCCGGCACAAACGGCGGCATGAGCTTTGGTTGCTATCACAACTGGGGTTTCTTCAATGCCTACGGCGGCAAGGTCTTCGATGACAAGTTCCAGTTCCAGACCGACCAGGGTACCGGCATTGCCGATGCAATGACTTTCCTGAAGTCGGCTTTCGACACACTGAAGAAGAACAACGCGCTGTTCAAGAGCGACGCAGACGCCACTCCCCCATTCAAAGAGGGCAAGCTGGGCTTTATTCTGAACGGCAACTGGATGCTAGCCGACTACGCTAAAGCGTTGGGAGACAAACTGGGTGTCGCGCCGATTCCCGCCGGCCCCAAGGGTCCTGCCTCACCGCTGGTTGGCGTAGATGGGTTCTACATCAACCCGAACAGCCAGAACAAGGAAGCAGCCATCAAACTGGCCTTGTACCTGACCAACGCAGCATCCCAGAAGGTTATGATGGACGGCGCCGGCCACGTGCCGGTTCGCAAGGACGTCGCCATCACCAATCCGCTGGTCAAGGCATTCAGTGACGCGCTCATCGCCGGCACGATTCGCCCGCAGGATGCCCAGATGGGCAAGTACTGGGGCAATTTCTGCGGCACAGACGATGTGTACGAGAAGAATGTCGCACCCGCTGACTGGGTCAAGAAGGGTACCGAAGGCGCCAAGAAGTAGTATTTCCCATTGTGTGAGCCAAGAAATGAGCGACAGATGATCTGCCGCTCATTTTATTAACGGCAAGACAATACTTTCTTATTGACTGTCATCGGCGAAGGGGCTGGCCCGTGGGTCAGCTCAATCAGTCTAATTCAACCAGACAGGAGCAACGATTATGGCGCAATTAACCATGCGTGCCGCCAAGGGCCCTGGCAGAAAGAAATCCTCTGCGCGAGAACAAAACGGCCTCGCATACGTTTATCTCATACCCGCTTTCATCATCCTGGCCGTCATCGTCTTCTATCCACTCATCTATCAGGCCATCATCTCCTTCACGGACTTCCAAACCAAAGACTTGCGCCTCGGGCTCGCATCGCCCGTGCTGAAGTTCATTGGCCTGGACAACTACATCAAAATTTTTACCGGCGGATTGCCGGTGCAGGATTTTGACTTCTTCCGCGTGTTAATCTTCGACATCTGGTGGGCGCTATCCAATGTACTATTTCACGTTCCGGCCGGGGTGTTGATTGCCGTTTTGCTCAATACCAACGGTCTGTGGTTCAAGAAAATTTACCGCGCCTTGTATATTTTGCCAGTCGTCGTCCCCGCCCTGGCTGTTGCAACTGTATGGCGCAATATATTCGATGACAACTACGGCGCGCTCAACCAGGCCATTACCGTT
>CAIQQO010000483.1 GCA_903873965.1 uncultured bacterium | reverse complement strand
TGACGTCGCAGTTCGCGCATGACCAATGGCCATAGTCTGCGGCTGAATTGGGCTTCCGCTTCAGCTTCGTCTTAATACCCTTCCGGGCATCATCCTCATTCGTACAGCACTATGGTGTGATTGCAGAATGTGACGTAAACACAAAGTCTTAATACCCTTCCGGGCATCATCCTCATTCGTACCAATGCGAAGCCCCTTGCCAAGGGCAACGGGTATCAGTCTTAATACCCTTCCGGGCATCATCCTCATTCGTACAATTAGTAATCACGAGAATAAAGTTTCAAAAGAAATAAAAGTCTTAATACCCTTCCGGGCATCATCCTCATTCGTACAATGAGGTAAGACGCTGGGCGGGGAGAAGAGAAATCCGGTCTTAATACCCTTCCGGGCATCATCCTCATTCGTACCCCTCGAAGCTATTAGAGCTTATTGGCCCACTTCAAGAGATAAAGAGAACGAAATCATCCATTATTGTTCCACCAGCCTATCGCACGCGCCAGCTGGCATCAATTCCGGTACACTGCCGATTTTCTGCGAGAGCCCCTCTGGTAAGACCCTTTCGGGCATCAAAAAGCAAGGGCCTCTCGCATACATAACAGTGTCTCACAACACATACGTTGTGGGTATGGTGGTCACGTTTCCTTTTCCACAAACTTCCACATCGGCATGTGCTGCTGATCCCAGATTATAGTACCGGATGCTATCTTCGTCGGGATTCACCAGTCGATCCAATCGTCGACGCAAGTCATGGTATTGATATCCGTTCAGCAGGCATTCGAAAACGCTATCCTGAACGCGCTCGCCGAAACCTTCCAGCACATGCGCTACTTTTAATCGAATGTGGTCACTGACAACATCGTACGTGACCACATAGTACTTGGCACTTTCGTCGTTAGCGATGCGCCTTTCACCATCTTCGTCTGCGCCAGTGTCCGATGTTGTGGTGGTCATAAAAGTCAGCGTACCGTAAATGCGCGATATGGATCACGACCGTTTACCGCCGCTGCTAAACGGCGTGCCTGTAACTCGAGTGCGCGCCGGTAAGTTACGCGTTCTGCCGTGTCGGGATGGCTGATCTCTGTATTCAGACGCAATTCAAACTCGGCCAGGAAGCGTTTGATACCGTCCTGGCTGAATACCACCGGTCGATTGGGGTCATCCCCGGAAGTGAAATCTTCCGGCTTGACGATATCGCTATTCAAACAGCGCAGTGCGACGCTGTCTGCAATGATCGGTCGGAATTCTTCGATCAGGTCGAGTGGCAGCGATACACGCGCCACCACAGTTTCGTGCAGATAGCCGATGCACGGGTCTAGGCCAACCGTTTCTATCGCGGATTGCACGGCCTTGCCTAGCAGCGTATAGCCAAAACTGAGCAGCACATTCACTGGATCGGGGGGAGGACGGCGCGCCCGTTTGTCAAACTCCCAGTGACGCTTAAAGAGCGCTGGAAACTGTCCGAAATACTCGGCTGTCGCTGAACCTTCATAGCCCATTAACACGTTGCGCGATTCCGCGCTCTCAGCAGCTTCGGCATATGATGCAATACGTTCACAAGCGTCTTCGATCTCCGGGCGACGCAGGTCGCGGTTGTAACGCAACAGCATCGTATGCAAGTTATGTAACTTGCCGGAAACGCAGGCACGTGCTACTGACATACTGAAGGTATCGTTATTGGCGCAAGCATATTGCAATCGTCGCAGGCTGCCGCCACGTGTTAACGGGCCTGACAACCTGCCGCAATAATCGCCGTCTTGCGTCAGCAAGGCGACATCAATGCCTTCGCGCAGGAACAACTTCATCGTCGGCATGGTGATCCCGATATTGCCCATAACCACCACTTCATCTACATGCGTTAACGCAATGCTGTGCAGTTCCTGGCCATCCTTTTCGACTATCAGGCGTCGTTCTTCGTGCCGCAAAAGGCTGCCTTGTTCGGTCAAATAGAGCGCAGGCATTTTATTCCCTCTTGAAATCTCCCTGTGAGAAAGCGTGATGGAATATCACTTCAGGAAGGCTCATCGCCTTTTATAAGGCAACAAGGTTATGGAAGTTCATAAGGGAACTCGGAAAATGCCGCAATACCCTTCCAGGCATCATATCCTTTCCAATAAGTTTACGGCATTTGGGAAGGTGCCATTCCACAGAATAGTCGTAATACCCTTCCGGGCATCATCCTCATTCATACTCATCGTGACTGGCATCTGCGTGTCAATGTGCCTGCGTCTATCTTAATACCCTTGCGGGCATCATATCCTTTCCAATAATGTGGAAGCACATGGGCGGTGACTATGACGGCGACGGGTCGTAATACCCTTCCGGGCATCATATCCTTTCCAATTGTCGAAATCACTTGGGATAGCAACACTTATGACTGGCAGTCGTAATACCCTTCCGGGCATCATATCCTTTCCAATTTGCTCAGACCTACGCCGAGGCAAGTGAGCACAATCAGTC
>CAIQQO010000482.1 GCA_903873965.1 uncultured bacterium | reverse complement strand
TGCGCCAGCCGTGTGCCTATTGCGTTAACTTCGGCCAGCTCTGTCATCGCTTGTCCCTCGTTCAGGTTGAGGATCAGCACATCGACCAGTGGCAGCAGGTCCATATAGGCCGTTGCGGGAACACTGGCAAAAAGCCCGTAGGAGAGCGTTGCAGAATAGTATAGACGAGAGGTAGAAATCAGGGATCGCGGTCATCGGGCGGTTCAGAATTTGATTGCAGTGCGGGGATATAAGGGATCAGACCTTTTCCATATGCAATGAGCTGTGCATCCAAGGGCATTGTGCGGATGTCAACCAGAAAGCCATTTACGCTGAGCATCCACACCATCGGGTTACGATCCATCCTGCTTGGCAAAGTCCACTCGATATCAAGCATATCGATCTTGAGCAAGCGACGAATGAGCGTGGCCTTGGTGCCAACGGTGGTTTTGGCTGTGCCCGAAGCGCGGCACAACTGGTCAAGTGTGATATGTGGAGCCTGTGAGGGATCGTAAGCGAAATTGACGCCGGCGATCGTGTGAACGATGGCTGCAGCCCATATCTCGATCTTGCCACGCAGCAGGGGAGAGGGACGCTTGCGGCAAAGCGCGGCAGCCATTTTGCGGCATACCTGTGCGTACTCAGCGTTGAGTTGGGTAGCGCACAAGGCATCTGATATCGCGACGATCTGATCGAATATCGCTTGCATGGGTTTGGGGACAGAATATACCGTATTGTCCTTGTTCTTCATCAGGAGGTTGCCTCATGCAAATTGTAATGCCGTGCCTGTCACTGCCAAAATATGTTGAATCACTTCTGACAACCTACTACACGGTCGTGCTCGATTGGTTCAGCGGTCAGGTGTATGCGAACCTGCTCAAACGCGATCCACAGCATGTGCTGGTGCAGTTGTCAAAACAGATCAACTGGGTAGAGCTGGAAGATTTGTGCAGGGGATTTCATCATGATCAAGGCGCAGGCGCACGGCCAACCCACAGCAGTGCGCAACTGGTGCGGGCGCTATTGGTGGGTTACTTGTACAACTGGCCGCTGCGCCAATTGGAACGGCAGATTCGCTTCAACTTGATCGTGAAGTGGTTCGTGGGCTACTCGGTCTATGCGGATGGGCCGGATCACTGCACGCTGGAACGTTTCGAGGTATGGGTGGCTGAACACCAGCACCGCGCCATCTTCGATGCGGTGCTGGGCCAGATTGACCAGGCCATGCCAGAGGAACACCAGTTCGCGCAACAACAGCAGATCGGCGACACGTATGCGCAGGAAGCCAACGCGGCCAAAGAGTCGCTGGTGCATCTAATTCGGCATGCCTGTAAACGGTTGTTGACCGCATTGGCTAATGCGGATGCGGCACGCGCGGCACTGGTGCGAACGCAGATGGATGTCACCACCTTGTTCGGCGCACCCAAGGAACGGCGTGAGTACTACCTGACGGAATTACAACGTGCCGTTCGCCTGCAGACCACTGTGGTGGCTGCATTGCAATGCACTCAGCTGGTGCAGGCGCAACTGGATGCTGTCCCGCCGCTGATATCTGACGTGAACGAGGATGTGACTTCCTGGATCAAGGTTGTGCACAAGATCATCGCCGATGAAGTGCAGATCAACACAGTACCGATTCCACCTGTTGCTGTGACGGGCTCTGATCCATCGCCGAGCCAATCCGCTGTAACGCCACCGCCTGTTCCGCCCACGCCGCCACCTGAAACTGCCACGCCTGTCGCTGTGATGGGCTCTGATCCATCGCCCAGTCAATCCGCTGTAACGCCACCGCCTGTTCCGCCAGCGATGCTAACGCCGCCTGCTGAAACTGCCACGCCTGTCGCTGTGATGGGCTCTGATCCATCACTCCGTCAATCCGCTGCAACCCCACCACCTGTCCCGCTAGCGCCACCAGCGCCGCCTGATAAAAAAGCCACGCCTGTGCCTGTTGTTCCGCCACCGACATTTGATGGTACTTGCGTCGTAAAGCGCGCCGTTCCCGTCAAAGGCGCCTATCGCATCGGCAGCGCCACTGACCCGGATGCCACCTACCGCTTACACGGCCCCAACAAGTCCGCTCTGGGCTACAACGTCAACGTCCTGATCAGCCGGAACTTCGTTCGTGATATTGAGGCCGCCACCGGCGCACAGCCTGACGCCACCATACTCCCAGATATGTTGCTGTCGCAGCAAGCCCGCCACAATCTCATCCCCACCAAGGTCATCTATGACATGGCCGCTGGCAGTGGCAAGATGCGCCACACTATCGCCAATGCCACCAACAACCACACCCTCATCGTCGCCGCTCTCCCCAACGCCGGTCGTCACACCACCGCATTCGGCCCCGAACAGTTCATCCTCTCCCCCGATGGGCTCGCACTTACCTGTCCCAACTCCAAGACTTCATTCGTCGCCGTTCGTTCTGGTTCTGGTGATGGCCGCAATTTCCATTTCCTAGCCAACCAGTGCGCGGACTGTCCTGTGTGGTCGCAATGTCGCTCCCAACGCCCCGGTTCTTCTCGCATACGCCAGGTCTTCATCTCTGACTACCGTTCTGAGGCCGTGGCTGCGCGTCTCTACAACCAGACTGACGATTACAAAGCAGACATGCAGTCTCGCTTTCTCGTCGAGCGCACCATTGCTGCTCTTGTTCGGCACAACGGTGGCCGACGCTCCCGTCGCTGTGGCTTGCCCATGGCTGACTTTCAGGCCAAGATGAACGCCACTGCTTTTAACCTCAAGCGCTGGATGCGCTTGCTGTTTCTATCCGCACAAACAGCCAAAATTCCAGCCGTTGCTTGACATGGGTGTATTGCGTCTGTTCAACGGAGGTTAAAAATGACATGAGTTAGGTCTGATATCTACAAGGCCCAATCCGGCTTAATCACAAGCCGCTGGCACGATCCAACTCGTATTCTGCAACACTCTCCTCTGGAGAATTTTTGGTTGGGAGCGCAAAAGGGGACAAGGGGGCTTGGGGTGGAGAAAAACCACAACATAATTTGTCACTAGATGAGTATCTTATCGGTAAGTATCCAGTAACAAATGCTCAATTCGCGATTTACGCGAAGGCGACAAAACGTGATTGGAAAATACCTGCTGGTAAGCAAAGCCATCCGGTGGTCGATGTTACTTGGTACGATGCGATTGCATTCTGTGAATGGGCAACCCAATTTACTGGGCGCATAGTAAAGTTGCCAAGTGAGGTTGAATGGGAAAAAGCTGCACGCGGATCCGATGGCCGCTTCTTTCCTTGGGGCAATCAGAAACCTGACGCAACACGGTGTAATTACAATGCCAATATACAGGACACCACACCAGTGGGACAGTACAGTCCGGCTGGTGATAGCCCGTATGGGGTGGCTGATATGGCAGGAAACGTGGCAGAGTGGACAACCACAATATATAAACCTTATCCATACAATGCCGACGATGGGCGAGAAATTCTTCGTGGTCATGAAAATCGTGTTATGCGGGGCCAAGGGTTTAACAGTACGCAAAGGTATATTCGCGCTGCAAATAGAAGTTATGTGAGTTCGCGCTTCCGCCGCAACTATGTCGGCTTTCGGGTGGTGGTTTCTGTACCTGTTTCTTAATCCGGAGTCTATGCATCCCAAGACATAGGTTCTCACTTACACAATGCCATCCCAAGCCTACAATTTACAGTGTTCACCCTAATTGGACTGGAAACGACAATCATGAAATATGTACAGTATCTTTGCATTATGTTCGTTATTCTGTTATCAGGTTGTAAGGCAGATGTTGTGGTAACGCCCTACCCAACATACACACCCTATCCAACGTATACGCCTTTTCCAACACCCATCGCAACTCCGGTTGCGGAAAAGCCGACAGCAACTGCAGCGCCAACTGCAACCAAAGTAGACACGCAAAAGCAACCCTCATTAGACTTGGCACTAACACTTGCGCCTAATGTGACTCTTGATCTGGTGCGCATCCCGGCAGGCGAGTTTCTGATGGGCAGCATGGATGAAGATAAGGATGCTCAGAGCAATGAGAAACCTCAGCACAAGGTGATGTTGGACGAGTTTCTGATTGGTAAGAATCTTGTGACGATTAAGCAATTTTCGGCATTCGTGAATGCGACAGGATATAAGACAACAATGGAAAAGGTAACTACTTGCATAGGCAAGTGTACCGTTCAATGGCGTACTTCGCAGGAATACCTCCAGAATCTTGGGCAAGACAATGCCTATCCAGTACTATATATGAGTTGGTATGACGCTGTAGCATTCTGTACCTGGGCAAGCAAGGTATCTGGAAAGAAGGTTTGGCTTCCGAGCGAGGCACAATGGGAGAAAGCCGCACGAGGTACAGATGGTAGGTTATATCCATGGGGAAATAGCATGCCGGATGCGAGTAAGTTACCCAAAGAATACCGCAATGGATTAGCATATGAGATTGGCACGTACAGTCCGGCGGGTGATAGTCCTTATGGTGTAACGGACATGATAGGAAATGCAATGCAATGGACAAGTACTGGGAGTTTCGATAAGGATGCCAAACCAATTTACACCTATCCCTATGATCAAAATGATGGGCGTGAAGCAAGGGGTGACCTAAAGGGTCGTGTGTTGCGTGGTGGCTCACTGATGGGTGGTGATTTTTATGCGCAACCTGGGATGATTCGTGTCGCTTCTCGAAACACGGATGTTATGCCCGAGATTTATGGTGGATTTATAGGTTTTCGTGTGGTTGTAGTACCTGTAAATGGTCAGTAAGTGCTAACGTCTCGTGTAACTGAAGTCCGTTGGGTGTGATAACTCTCCCAAACAATAATCGTCTTAGTGCAACTCGCTGAAAGACTTCGACAAATGCACCTTACAAACATGCGACATTACCAGCCAACAAGATAACCACACCTGACTTTTTTGTTGCCATGTACACAATGCCATCCTAAGCCTACAATTTACAGTGTTCACCCTAATTGGACTGGAAACGACAATCATGAAAAATGTACAGTGTCTTTGCATTATGTTCATTATTCTGTTATCGGGTTGTAAGGCAAATGTTGTGGTAACGCCCTACCCAACATACACACCCTATCCAACGTATACGCCTTTTCCAACACCTATCGCAACTCCGGTTGCGGAAAAGCCGTCTCCTCCAGACTTGGGACTAACACTTGCGCAGGATGTAACACTCGATCTAGTGCGCATCCCGGCAGGCGAGTTTCTAATGGGCAGCACGGATGAAGATTCGCATGCGCAAAGTGCCGAAAAGCCTCAGCATAAAATAATGCTGGATGAGTACCTGATCGGCAAGTACGATGTGACCAACGCGCAGTTCGCAGCGTTTGTGAATGCGACGGGATACAAGACAACAGCGGAAAAGGAAGGAAGTGGCTACGCTTTTGATGGCATCAATTGGCAGAACATGAAGGGCGCTGACTGGCGGCATCCCAAAGGGCCTAGCAGCGACCTGAACGGGAAGGCCCACCATCCGGTGGTGCTGGTGAGTTGGGACGACGCGGTGGCATTTTGCGCCTGGGTGAGTCAGATAACTGGCAAGAGGATCACTTTACCAACCGAAGCGCAATGGGAAAAGGCGGCGCGTGGCACGGATGGACGAATTTACCCGTGGGGCAAAGATGCACCTAATTCCAATTTACTGAATTTCAATATGACCGCCGGAGGAGACGCAACGGCGGTCGGTAAGTACAGCCCGGCAGGAGATAGCCCATATGGGTTGGCCGACATGGCGGGTAATGTGTGGCAGTGGACTGCGGACTGGTACAGTGACACGTACTATGCCAGTTCGCCAGCGAGTAATCCGCAAGGGCCAACTACGGGATCAGGGCGCGTGTTGCGGGGTGGCGCTTGGTACTTCGATTCCGTCTACGTGCGCGCGACATCCCGCCTTGGGGTGAGTGACCCTGCTAGCAGTATCGCTAACGGCGGTTTTCGTGTGGTGGTTTCTGCGCCTAGTTCCTAATCCGGAGCAGATGCATCACAAGTCATAGGTTCCCACTTACCCAATGCCGTCCCAATCTTACAATTTACAGTGTTCACCTTACTTGCACTGGGAACGAGAATCATGAACAAGATACAATGTCTTTGCATTCTGCAATACCTTCGCCAATTATGGACTAGCAACAGGCTGTAACTACGGGTGAATAGCGCCCAACCGGGCGATTTTTCGAAAGATGTCGTCTAATAAAATGGCATCAGGTTTTTCAATACCTTTGCCAAAACGATAAATCCGCTTTGCCTCGTTTTCCTCACTCTCGATACCCGTATGGCATATCGGTGTGGTGTTTACGGTGTGAATCGGAAATTGGCGAAGGTATTGATACAGGCTAAAAGTGTTATGATTTCTGTAAAGGGCTTTACCGGGTGAGTTTGGGTTTTGGTCGACTTCAACTCTATCCGATATGCCCTTTTTATGTTTTCCTGTTTGGCGAAGGTATTGTCACTATACTGTCATTTATTCCGGCTTTGCTCATTCATTTAGCTCGGACGCTAACAATATAGTCGTCGTGCTAGGTAAACCTCGGTAAAAGGAGTCTTGAGCAACAACTCTATCACTACTGGTTCACCTCGCACTTTGTGATCGATGTTTGGCCAAAGTTCAGCTGAGATGCTTCTATGTCCGTTTGACGACAATGACATTCTCAGTTTATATCTGCTGTTACAGCAGAATCACTCCGTTTGGTGAAATCAATAAAAGCAAATAGCAGCATAAAAATGAACGCAACCACATTAACCAGAATGGCTATTTGATCGAGATTAGCTAATGAATATCCACCTAGAGCACCTGCTATACCTGTTTTATGATCTAGCAATACCATCACGTTCGGACCGGCACTAGCTAAAAGAATAATCGGAATCAATCCTGCTATTGCGGTTATGCCACGAATAATCGCAAGTTGACGCTGTCTCCCAACATTAATTGGTGGATTTGATTTTGCATATACCCAGATAACTAGGTGCACGGCAATGGCAAATATCGTTAACCAAAGTAAGGGAAAAAATCCCAGAACTCCAAGGCCGGTCAATTTACTCCCCGTGTCTTCAATTCCAAGCAGTGTTTTCGGTGTCACCCAATTTATGAACAATGTGCATATAACAGTAATAGGCGGTATTACTGACCAAGTATTAACTCCGTTTTTAATGTCGCTGGAACTCACTGAATTTACCTCCCAATATATTGCGCACTAAAAAACCTTATGCGTAATCAGGCAAATAACACGTCGATTGGTTAATGGTGTGACGTACAACAATAGTTTAATACCGATCGCGGTTTTGTGCAAATCGCGCTCACTCCAGCACACACCACCAGCACGACACATGCTAGACACAGATCATAATCCTCTTATAGGGCCGACAACTGTAAACTACCCGCGCATGGCGTTCTCGACGGGCGTTGTGGTGCAGAAGTTGTTAGCCCTCGCCTATAATCAGTTCAGGGAACGCCTGTTTCTGGATTTCTGTGACTTAAGGTGAGAAGGGATATGAGCATCAACGTGCAGGACCTGGTCAACGCGGGTATATTTCCGAATGCGGAAGCAGCCGTGAAAGAAGCTTTGCGCGTGCTCTGGCAGGAACGCCCCGGCGTCCGAATCGACTTCGCAGTTCACCAATACATCACGGAACCCATTTCTGTTGCGCGAGCGGCTGCCATTGCAGGCGTTGCGTTCGACAGGATGAAAGACATTCTGGCTGAACGCGGCATTGCGCTACGACTTGGACCGGAAACGATTGAGGAAGCTCGCGACGAAATCGAGTCGTTGCGGCGCATGCTCTCATAGAGCCTACATCAATGGATAACGTCGTCAATTCCACTGTATAGTTCTGGCTGGTTGGAATTGGCGTCACTCACTGTTGGCGAACTGCAAACATTCCTCTCACTGTCTTCACGCTTACATCAGGGTGAGAGAGCCTGTCTGGCAATGGCACGGCATCGAGGTTGGGGCTTCCTCAGTGATGATCGTGCTGCACGTCGCCAGGTGATGACATGGAGTATTCCGTTTTCAGGCACGTTGGGGATACTCATACTTGCCATTGAGTCATCTCATCTCACCCTTGATGAGGGCAATGATCTTCTTGGGCAGATGATCCAACTCGGCAGATATCACTCACCCGTCACTGATTTGAGATGGCTGATCAACCATTCTGGTGAGTTCGGACATCGTACGCAATGATGCAGGACACCCTCATCAGCCTCAGCGGACTAAGCTGAATAGCATTTGCATCCCCGCGCATGGCGTTCCACCCATGAGCGTCAAGCAGGTGATAATATGGCTATGAAGATGGCTATTTCGTTATAGGAGGTAAGCTCTTGGAACAGTTCTCAATCGCTGAAGCGCGCAATCACTTTACCCAGCTTATTCACATGGCAGAAAGTGGTAAACCGGTGCGCGTGT
>CAIQQO010000481.1 GCA_903873965.1 uncultured bacterium | reverse complement strand
TGCGCCAGCCGTGTGCCTATTGCGTTAACTTCGGCCAGCTCTGTCATCGCTTGTCCCTCGTTCAGGTTGAGGATCAGCACATCGACCAGTGGCAGCAGGTCCATATAGGCCGTTGCGGGAACACTGGCAAAAAGCCCGTAGTGGATTACCAGCACGGTCTCTGCCCCGGCAGTCTTAGCGCGTGTGAGTAGATTACGCGCCGCATCAAAGGGCATCGGGCAGACGACGACCATTTGCGCACCGATCACATCCAGTTGTCCAGCCATCATGGCGACCGCATCTTCAACTTCGCGATGTTCGATATTGAACTCAGCGATGGCGTTGTTGGCGTCGTAGCGGGTGGTGAACCGGATTGAGTTGGCTACATGGCTCAAGTGATCCAGTTGCACACCGCGATTGCACAGGATGTTGAAGGTGCGCGTGTATTCTGGTTCCGGACCGACGACCGCAATTGGTGTCAATGTCAGGCCGAACAAGGCTGCGCCTAGCGTGCACCGCAGCGTTGTCCCGGCAGGATGCATCGTCTGTGCATCGGGCGTAACCCTGACATCGATACCGATATTGCCTACACAATAGATTGGTCCAGACATGTTTCCCTCCTGCAAATGAATTCAAACCGCAATGGCTTCACCTGAGATCGGCGTTGATTCGGGCTGTCGCGCCAACTTTCCCCCACTGGCCAGTGCGCGTCGGATATCGGCATCTGTCGCGCTGGGGCTACGCAGGTTCAATAGGTTGTCGGTGCGTACTCCGCACGGGCGCATCCAGCCATCCATGCCAATCCGAACCGAGTGCCGGCATCCTTCCAGGCAACGACTGCGCGCAGGGCAAGCGGTCATCGGGCAGGTGTTGTCGCTACCGGCAGTCTTGACCTCAAACACGGCACCCGACTTCAGGCGATAGGTGCGTTTTGCGTATGGGTTGCGTTGATCGAAGATGGACACGGCCAGCGGGCGCAACGCGCTTTCCAGCTTGTCGAGCGGCACAAACAAATCAGATCCGTCGCCTGTCGGGATCAGGTCGAACACTTTGATGGGCATCCCGTTGAAGCGACACGACAGCGCTTCAAATTGACCCATCTCATCCTGGTTCCATGCCGAGTAAATCAGGTTGATCTTCAGGTGCAGCCCAACTGCAACAGCCTGCTCGATACTGACCAGCACCTGATCAAGGAGGTCGCGTTGGGCATAGCGCATATATCCGCTGCGCGTCAGCGCGTTTAAGCTGACTGTCACGCTATCAACGCCTGCGTCGCGCAACGGCGCGGCGAGGCGTCCCAGCAGCACACCGTTCGTCGTCACCTTCACCTTGTGTACCTGCGGGATCGACTTGCAGCGCTGTACCAGGTCTACCAGTTCTGCGCCGGCCATGGTTGGATCGCCGTCTCCTGCGATGCGTACTTCGGCATCGTCATCTGTGGCGGCCTTGATCACCCGCTGCACCAGTTGTTGCATGTCAGCGTTGTTGATAACGGTAAAACCGTTATGCGTAAAGTAGTCATGATGGCACCACACACAGGCAAGGTTGCAACTGCGTTGCTTTACGATGCTGCCTGCGCGCGCTGTCTTGTCCAATCTGAATTTGAGTGACATCACTCCCTCCCTTGACCACGAATCGCAATCCTAAAGGCTGCAAAGTCATCACCTGCTGCGACTTGGCCGGATCACCAGGCTGCAAAGCCATGATCCCGTCGCTGGTCGCGCTGGGAACTTGCGTGTAGCCCGGATGTTAAGGAGTGGGTGCTAGGAAATGCCCCGAAAGACGTTAGGAAAATTCAGAATTCAGGCGTGAAACGTGAGGTGTGAGGCGGAGATGGGGCGGAAGTAGGTTGTTTTGGACGTGGAGGATGTTGGGATAGGAAGTCGAAGCTTTAGTTGGTAACCGTGTTTTCACGAGATGCTTGTGGTTACTCACAGGCAGCATCTATGAAGGACAGATATCGGCAATGCTATCGACTTCCTATCCGGAACCTTCTCTAATCCATCTTGCCCCGCGCTAACCGGGGTTCATTCTCGATCTTCAACGTCACTTCGATGCCTGCCGGCGTGAATTCGAACACCCGACCGAAGAAGTACAACAGGGCATCCAGAGAGTGTTTGATGTTCTCGGCCTTGCGGAAGCCGTGCGCCTCGCCTTCATAGGGTACATAGGCTACAGGCAACCCCTTGGCGCACACGGCGTTATAGATGGCGATGGCTTGCGAGGGTGGAACCACCTTGTCCTCCAGACCTTGAAACAGGATCATCGGGCACTGAATCTGATCGATAAAGTGGATCGGGGAACGCGCCATATAAATGTCGCGTTGCGCGGGATATGGTCCGATCAGGTTATCAAGGTAGCGGGACTCGAACTTGTGCGTATCGGTAGCCAGTGTTTCCAGATCGCTGATGCCGTAGTAGCTTGCGCCCACGGCGAATACGTTGCGGAATGCCAGCGCCGCAAGCACGGTATAGCCGCCGGCGCTGCCGCCGCGGATCGCCAAGCGATTGCCATCGACCAACCCTTGATCAACCAGATAGCGCGCACCATTTACCACATCGTCGATGTCCACGATGCCCCACTGGCCATTCAAACGCTGCCGGAAAGTGCGCCCGTAGCCGGTGCTGCCGCCATAATTCACATCCAGCATGGCGAATCCGCGACTGGTCCAGTACTGTGTTTGCAGGCTGAAGAGGGCTGATGTTGCACCAGTCGGTCCGCCATGGGCGATGACCAGCAACGGCGGTTTCTCACCTTCCGGAGCGACGTAATCCTGATTGGTCGGCGGGTAGTAAAAGCCGTATGCCGTTAATCCATTCTCAGTGGGGAACTCTACGGACTGTGCGACAGATACATAACCCGGGTCGACATGCGAATCGTTCGAACGGCGCAGCGTTTCAATAGCGCCGGTCGTCAGGTCTAGCCGCAGGATGGCTGATGTGGTGTGCGGGGTGCCTGCGATGTAAACGACATGATCACTCGCTACCCGGACTTGTCCGATGGCGCTGTAGGTTGCCAGCGTCGTCAGTGTTTGTGTCGGGATGTTGAGTGAGGCCAAGACCCACTGGCCGTCCTGCGTATAACTGCACACGATGCGAGTTTTGGACGCATACCCGTACATGCTCATCCCCAGACCCCACTGCGGCTCTCCAAACTCCGCAGTCATGCTGGTCAGTGGCGATATCTCTGATCCGTTCCAGCGATACAGGTTCCACCAGTTGCTGCGATCTGAGGCGAAGGTCAGCATGCCGTCGGGCGACCACACAGGCTGGAAGATCGACTCGTTCAGACCGCCGGCGACGCGTTGCGCATCGACCAAAGAACCCGAGGCATCGAACTGTGCCACCCACAATTCTGTTCCGTCCCACGGCATATTGGGATGATTCCATGTCAGCCACGCCAGATGTGTGCCGTCGGGGCTGAGACAGGGCGATGAGTAAAAGTTGTTGCCCGAGACGAGGACGCGCCCCGCGCCGCCCTGCAAATCGAGTGCAACGAGTGTATTGACCGCTTCCTGGTTGGGCAAGCTGTGATCCTCGCGCACTGCAATTAACTGGTTGCGCGCCTGATCAACGATGACTTCGGCATAGCGATACGTGCACGAGCTTTCAGGCGTTAGTGCTTCAGGCGTCTCACCCATGCGCACGCGATACAGGCGTTGATCCTTGAAGTTGGAGAAATGGACAATGCCGGCGCTGACCATCCAATCGCCGCCGCCGTACTCGTGCACGCGTGTGCGCGTATACCACGGCGCAGGGATGACATCAGCCACGCTGCCATCCGCCGCGCGACGCACAATGACTTGTCTTCCGCCCTCCAGCGGTCGGCCTTCTGACCAATAGATGTCTGTGCCATCAATGGCCGTATTGCTCAGTCCGATTGAGGCCGAGACGATCAGGTCCGATGTGACTGGCGAAACCCATTCGCCATATCGCGCAACGTTCTTCGGTTTCATTTTCATTCTCCTGGCTTTTACATCAACGTAGGAGCGGAACCGTGTGTCCGCCTGAACTCGTGTATTTGCCTATCCATATAGTATCCACAATTTCCCAGCGGTGAAAGCCACTTTGGTGGTTTATCGCCCGACATACGGAGTGAATATCTTGTGCACCTCAGCAGCGTCGTGCACAGTAATGGTCTAAACTTGACGTCATGCCACTCCCACTCATCTTTTACCGTACAGGGACAAGCGAGTTCCTGGACATATCTGTAGCTGCTCCGTCGTTCGATCTATTCAACCCCACATCAGATTGCTACCTGGCCGTATTGCTCCCGCATGGGGAAGCGTCGGTTGCGTCTGTGATTCGTCTCGCGCCACAGCAGCGCGTCACGGTGCAGCGCCCCGTTAGCCCTGGCGATCAGAGCGATCAGGCGATTCGGCCCGCCGGCATCCCAGACCGACGCCTGCCTTGCATGGTTGTCCCAGTCACATCACACGGCGATCGATATCGAGCCTATTGCGATGACGAGATCAGCCAGCGCGTGCCGGTTGATGCAGGGTTGGTTGCGGCCATGCATACCCGCGCCGAGTCGATCTTGAACGAATCGCGCGAGCTTGTGACTGATCTCGCCATGCCGGCGGGTACGTTGATCTATACGCCCGGCCCCTTTTATCGCGCCGCAGGCTTGTTTGCGCGCGATCTGCTGTATCAATTAGAAGGCTCAGGGCGCGAATTTGGAGCAGCCGCAGAAATCAAGGCCGCTGTTGATTTTCTCGCGCTTAAGCAACTGCGCCAGAACACGCGCATCGGCGCTTACACCTATCCACGCGGCGCCATCCCCGATCATGTGTATCCCGATGGGCGCTACTGTTGGGGACCGGGTGCATTTTATGGCGATGACACTGCGCACTTCCATCGCGCATCGATGGATGCCTCCATGTGCTTTATCACGCTCGGCTGGCACTATGGGTACAAGTCCGGCTGGGATGATTCATGGAAGGGCTGGTTTGCATCGCTTGCGCCACAGTTTGCCGAGGCATGGCATAGCGTGCCGCGCAACCCCGTGACCGGGCTGGTCACACAGTGGACGACAGCCGGGCACATTGGCGCGAGTGGCATTGCCGAAACGCATGACGCTGGCGTGATGTGGGGATTTCACGACTCGTATGGGTTTGGCGGCGACGATGTTGGCGTGTCGGTGCTGGCGTGCAACGCTGCGCGCGCGCTGGCCGATATGCATGAACATGCTGGACATGCTGCTGCCTCAAGCGAGTGGGATGCAACAGCAGGCGCCATGCGCGACGCGATCCGGGCGCAATTTGACCCTTCAGGGACACTCCCGTGGGGCGTAGGTCCCCATGCGCCAGCCCTGGCTTCACCCGATATCACCGCTTATGCGGCTTGGTCAGGCATTCTCACGCCGGCGCAGGCCGATGCTGCGTCTGACTGGTTTGCGGCGCGATATCACGCTGATCGCGCAGCGGGAGGCGCGGCCGACCTGTTTCACATGGCGCCCGGGTACCGTGGCGCAGTGCGCATGGCGCGCAAAGCGGATGATGTCAGCCCAGGAAGGCATGTCTGGCCTGATATGGAACGCCCGCACTGGGAGAATTTGACCTACGGGTATAACGCCTATCAGGACGGTGGTTATTGGTACACGCTGAGTCACTGCGTCGCAACGACGCTCTTCCGCTGCCACCCGCTAGAAGCCTTAACATGGGTTCATGAGTGCTATACCGATATCATCAGTGGTGGAGATGACCATCCGTATGAACGCATCGATGGATACCTGCCGGTCAACAATCGGTACAACGCGTCCGTCGGTCCGGTACTGGGGATGGCCGTTTCTGCACAACAATAGTGCTTAGAGTGGGTTGGTTGGCCTATATGATTTCTAAGTGTTCTGTTATAATCTGGCGCCAGAGTAACGTATCACCTTGATTGCAATGAGATCAACACGGAGCCAAACAACATGTTTACAGATATTTTTAGACAAATACGATATTCGTCGGCATTGCGGGTAACTGGCCGTGGGTACACGGTAGACCGAGACTACGCGACGCACCTGTTTCGTGAAATGCGACCGGGTCAGCGTGAGGTACTTCTGCGCGTATGTCTGCCGGTACGCAGTCAACAAGGCATCGGGGCGCAGATTGATGCGCGCCTGGTCGAAGCAGATCGCATATCGCGTTTATTGGGACAGCGTTACCTGCGTGCCTACCAGGCAGAAAAGCAGGGACGCCTTGCTGATGCGATACGTCTATATGAAGAAAATGTGATGGACGGCG
The DNA here is from genome assembly GCA_903873965.1 of uncultured bacterium. Classification (GTDB taxonomy): domain Bacteria; phylum Chloroflexota; class Anaerolineae; order J036; family Brachytrichaceae; genus CAIXPS01. The sequence goes on along the minus strand of CAIQQO010000481.1, from coordinate 20,270 downwards.
ATTTGAGCACGTTGCCCTACGAGCGTCTGCGCCAGTCTTTCCTGAAGGTCGGTCATCTTCGTGACGCGCGGCGCGTCTGCTCAGCCTACTTGCACACCCTGGCCGAACTGGTGGATCGCGTTCCCAGCATCCCGCAATGGGTAACTGCGCATCGCGCGCGTTTTCAGAGTTACCTGGCCGAGATGAAGTAGCACGCCTGAATAGACCTTGCGCGCAACATGGCGCATGGAGACGGAACATGGATGATTCGCAGGCTGTACAACTCGATGCTCGTGGACGTGAGCTGATCAATCGGCACACTGAATGGTGGCGACGCAAGGCATCGCTATTGACCTTTGTGCAGGGTGCTCCACTGGGAGACCTGTGGTTACCGCTTGCCGATGGCACCTTGGCGGGCGACGATAGGGAAGTGAGTCCCGACGTCCTTGATCTCCATCGGCTGGCTGGTGCTACGCAACTCCCGGGTCCTCTTGGGACGTACGGTGACCTGTTCCGTGTCGCAGACCCGTATGGGCGTGTACCGTGGGTAGAAGCGATTCTTGGCACTCCGATCCATGCCACAATTCGGGGTGGAAGCATGCGCACCAGTGCCTTTATCAGCGCGTGGTCTGAATGGAACCGCGAACCGCATCATTGGAACGCAGCCTGGGCTGATGTATTGGCGCAGTTGACTGATATGTTAGTGGAGCGAAGCAATGGCCGTTATGCCGTAGTACAGCCCACGATGCGCGGCCCTGCCGACCTGGCCGAAGCTGTCCTCGGCCCGGCGCTGATGTGTCTGTCGATGTACGATGATCCCGACGTACTTGATCACTTTCTTGATCAGGCCACCGATGTTTTCCTGCGCATGCTGGCCTTGTTTCAGTCGCGCATCCCGCGTATTGACGGCGGCATGTTGAGTCCGTTCGGCATCTGGGCGCCAGGCGCCGTAGTCCGCACGCAATGCGATGCCACCGCGTTTCTCTCCGCAGCACAATATCGGCGGTGGTTCTTGCCGCGCGATTTGCGCATCTGTGGATCCGTTGACTGTTCGTTCATCCATCTGCACTCGTGCTCGTTGCATACCGTCGATGTACTTCTGGCGCAACCTCTGCCGCATGCGATTCAGATCACACTGGAATCCGAGCCGAAGGGGCCTTCACTGCAGCAATTACAGCCCATTTTCCGTCGCATTCTAGAGGTTAAACCGTTGTTGATCGAAGGCAAGCTCGATGCGGATCAGGTGGCCTGGCTGCAGGAACACCTGCCTGCGGGTGGTTTGGCAATCACGGCTCGTGAGACCGCGTGGTGATGTACTGGGCGTCTCACGGCAGGCATATCAAAGGCACATATGTCGAATAAGCTGTCACCGTGATCAAATGGGTCTGAGTTAAAGCGGCAGTTCCATCAGGTCCGGTGACTGTGAGGCTCACAGTATAACTACCTGTAGACCAATAGGTGTGCGTGGGATTCTGGTATGTGCTGGTCATGCTATCGCCGAAGCTCCACCGCCGCCCCGTCAAACTCCCAACGGATGCATCTGTGAAGTTCACTGTTAACGGGTGTGGACCGATGGTAGGAGTTGCATTGAATTTCGCCGCCAGTGCCGCAGGTGGCGTCCCATGCCACACGTAGATCCAGTCGACAATGTAGGCCGCAATACCGCCAGAGGCGAGTGTAGCTTTTGCACCGTTCCACGGATCGTTGATGAAATAGGTGTTGCCGCTGTGTCCAGTAATCACGACCATGTGTTGCGGCGAGTATCCACTGTAGTGGACATATACCAGCAGAGGTCGACCGGCAGCAAGTTCACTGTCAATCAATAGTGTATTCGTGATGGCGTCAATACAGTTCGTAGTTGCACAGTAGTTGTAGAGGTATTGCCCCTGACTGACGCCAGAAGGCGCATAGGGGGCATTCCAAGGCATCAGGTTGTTACAACCAGAACCATTAGCCGCATAGCGCGGCCCACCGCCCGATCCCATATTGAGGTTTGCGTTGAGATTTCCAGGATCAGTGTGGTTGGGTTGGTAGTAGTTGTACAACATGGCATATGCCGTTGTCCAACAACCATAGCCGGTGTGACTACTGTCCACATAGCCCAACGTAGAGTAATTACATGCCGTGGGAGTTGCTTGATCAGCCCAGCCCTGTTGGTTAGCCTTCCAGCGCGAATCGTTTTGTGAGAACAAAGGAACGTTCAGAGGATTCGGGTAAGTTGTGGTGGTTTGTGCAGGGCTTATTGCAGCAGGTGTTTCCGATGGCTGGTAAGCAGAATCGGGCGGGGCTGGCGCAAATGCCTCTGCATCGCTGACCCAGATCCGCAAACAATTGTCGGATGCGGGAGCAGGTGTATTGGGCTTCTGACTGGAGGTCAAAGCAAGGCAGCCACCCATACTGACTGTCAGGTATTGATTCGGCGCCTTGAAGTAAGTGCGGATCATGATTGAGACACTGTTGGCATCGCCCAAGTAACGCCATCCAGCATGCCCAAGGTTTTGCGATGAGTAATACGCGATGACGGACTCAGGTAGTTTTTTTGCAAGCGATTCGGATACAAAAGTGGAACCCATCATACGGAAGTGAGTGATGCCGCCCAGACTCACTTGTTCTTCCTCACGCCCGACTTTGCGCCATATGAGCTCAGGCTGCAGCGGAGCTGCCAATTCAGGAGGAAGTCCGGCAGCATATGATGTAGGCGTAGTAGGTAATGCGATGCAGAAAACGGTGATAACCGAAATCAGCATATTGACCAGAGTGGCGATTCTCTGCCTCATGGTGTATCCTCAAACAGACAGCACATTCACACAAGCTGGTTGCGTGTGAGATGTGAGTCCGGGTGATGCCATGTCCATTGAAATCAAATCGATATCAACATATGCCGACTATAAGGCTGCAGAACAAATACAGGCAAGTGTCCTTGGTTTTGAACCGCTGGATGTTGTGCCGTATCAAATTTTACAATCCTTTACGCAATCGGGTGGCGCAGTGATAGGGGCTTTTGACTCGGGTCTATTGGTTGGTGTTGTCATGGGTTATACCGGATTGTTGCCAGATAATACACCTTACCATCGCTCGCAACGTATGGCGGTGCTTCCTGCGTATCGCGGGCGCGGTATTGGCGTGGCGCTAAAACAGGCGCAGGCAGATGTTGCTCGTAGTCATGGACTGCAACTGATGTGCTGGACCTATGACCCGCTCCGAGCACTCAATGCACATCTGAATTTGCATAAATTAGGCGCGATCTCGCGCCGCTATCTGGTGAACGCCTATTTCGGGTCAACCAGCCCGCGCGATTCTGGCGCGCCTATTGATCGACTATGGGTTGAGTGGGATCTCACGCAACGCGCGGTTGGCGATCGTCCGGCAATGGCGCTATCGTCTGAAACGGCTATTGCCTTGCGCATCGTCGCAGATCAACCTTCAGAACCCGATCTGAGTCTTACCGCGCCGGTTGTTGTGATTCAGGTCCCGCCCAACATCGACGCCGTGCGCGAACTAGGGGTGGACAGGCTTATGGCATGGCGTATGGCGACGCGCGCCGTGTTTGTGCACTACTTTGCAGCAGGCTATATCGCTGCCGAGTTCGTGCGCGATATAGGCTACGTGTTGCGAAACGCCTGATTGGCGTCCGCAGCCTATGTGCTGGAAACCTGCTCTACTTGAATCGCGTGACGAGTGTTATATTAGGCCACCAGCGAATAAATGATTCGAGACGTCAATTGGGTTTGATAAAGAGGGCACGAGCGATGGAACGATTAGCAACTCAGATTCGGGAAACTGTAGTAGCGCCGGGCAGCCTTGCGATCTTCTGGATCGGGCAGGCCGGTTTCGTGTACAAGTCAGCGGCTGGCACAGTCGTGTTTGTCGATCCGTATATCAGCGACTTTGTGGCGCGGGTGTTGCCGGATGTGGGCTGGGGCTTCAAGCGTATTACGCCTTGTCCGATCACGCCCGAGGAAGTCGATGCCGATCTGGTCGTCAGCACGCATGGCCATCAGGATCACCTCGATCAGGATGCCCTCCCTGTATTTCTCAAGAATCAGCGCATCCGGTTCGTTGGAGCACCAGATTGTGCCGATGCCTATCAAGCATTAGGCGTTCCGTCTGATCGTCGCACCATCATTCATCAAGGTGAGACGCTGACGTTCGGCGACGTTTCATTGACCGGTATCTATGCTGACCATGGCCCCGAGACACCGCACGCACTTGGCATTCAACTCACTTTCGGCGATATCAAGGTATGGCAGGTTGGCGACACTGCCTATCGCCCGGCGCACTGGCAGGGCATCTATGGAGCAGGCATCGATGTGGTGACTCCTCCGATTAACGGCATGTATGGCAACCTCAACGGCATTGAGGCGGCGCGGTTGGCCGGTGATGCCGGCGCAAAGGTCGCCATCCCGTGCCACTTCTGGACATTTGCGGAACATGGTGGAAATCCGGCCGACTTTTTGAATGCGTGCACGCAGTATGCGCCGGCGACGAAGCCTGTGCTGATGGCGCACGGCGAGTGTTTTGTATATAGAAAGGGATGAGTGATGGCTAACAACGCGCCATTCGTAAGGTTGCGACACATGTGAAAGCATCCTTGTGAATGGTTCCGTGAACACATTGCGGTGGCGTCGTGCGAGGTGACCGGAAAAGGTCTGAATCACGGATTTAGCGGATACAATACACATCTATACGCACTGGGTGTGTATCAGGTTCATATGCAACGACTGAACTTTACCTTTGACGATGATACCGTCGCGTTGCTGGACGCCATATCCAGACAGTATTACAACGGGAACAAGTCGTTCACGGTGCGCGCGGCGCTGGAGTCGCTGGCGACGCATCTCGGCCATGAAGGCTGGGTGATTGCCGGGTACACACCGGTCGAACTTGACCGTCAGGCGGCCTGTCATGAGTGCGGCGCATCGTATCGCAGCGGCGATGTGTTGTACAAGCCTGTCTTCGAGCGTGGGCACGGCGCGAGTGTTCTCACAAGCCTCCCGGCAGAAAGCTGGCTGGCTTGCCCAACTTGCATTAACAAGCAGGATGTATGAACCACCTCCTTGCCGCCCTCCTAACCCGCGTAGTGGGTTTCTCTGGACAACAGGTGCCGGTTTCCAACCGATGCCGGCGCCTACACCCAACCCTATTCATTGCACTCATTTTGATGCTTACGGCATGTCAATTTTCAGCAGAGGGCGGACGCAAGGCCACGCCCCTACCATCATCGGTGCGATTGCGCGTCATCGCCACTTTCAGCATCGTGGGCGATTTTGCGCAAAATGTCGGCGGTGACCTGATTGAACTGAAGACGCTCGCGGGGCTGGGCAGCGATATCCACGAGTTTGAACCCAATCCTTCCGATGCGCTGGCAGTGCGCAATGCGAATGTGTTGTTGGAGAATGGCCTCGGGCTTGAAACCTGGGTCGATAGGTTGTACACCTCATCGGGATCGCAGGCGCGCCGGGTGATTGTGTCGCAGGGCATCCCGATTCGTTCGCGTGATGTTGATGGCAAAGTCGAAAGCGACCCGCATGTCTGGCAGGATGTCCACAATGCCATGACGATGACGTTGACTATTCGCGATGCCTTTGTGGCCGCGGACCCTGCCAACGCGAGCGTGTATCAGGCTAACGCCGCAGCCTATGTAGCCCGGCTGCAGACGCTCGATCAGGAGATCACTACCGAGATCAGCCGCTTGCCTGCCGATCGGCGTAAACTGGTGACGTCGCACGATGCGATTGGTTACTTCGCCGCGCGCTACGGTTTTAACGTGATCGGCAGCCTGCTTGGCACGGTAGCCACGGCGTCGGGTGATCCGTCGGCGCGCGAGTTTGCCCAACTGGTCGCCGACATCAAAGCGTCCGGCGTGCGCGCCGTCTTTGTCGAGAGCGTCTCCAATCCAGACAATATGGAACGGCTGGCAACAGAGGCGAATGTCGTCGTCAGCCCTGCGTTGTACACCGACTCGCTCGGGGTGGAAGGCAGTGCGGGCAGCACCTATCTCAACGCGATGCGTTACAACGCGCGCACAATTGTGAACGCGTTACTTGGGCCATGAACCGTCACACACCCCATCATCAGCCATGATTCGATATCACCAGAAACGCACCCAGTGTCCATCAGCCGGCGCGCCGGCCATGGAAGCGATCGACGTGACTGTGAGTTATGCCGACGCTGATACGCCGGCTTTGCGTGGTGTTAACCTGATCGTCCCTGCCGGATCGCGCATGGCGCTGGTTGGACCCAATGGCGCCGGCAAGTCAACACTGTTAAAAGCCGCAGTCGGGCTGTTGCCCGTCACACAAGGCACGTTGCGCGTGCATGGGCATGCTGTGGGCGCTAACCCTGGATGCGTGGCGTATCTACCGCAACGGGGCGACCTCGACTGGCATTTCCCGCTGAGCGTGCGTAAGCTGGTACTCACCGGGCGCTACGTCCATCTGGGCTGGCTGCGTCGTCCGAGCGCGCGCGACTGGGAGATAGCCGACCGGGCGCTTGAGCAGATGCAATTGAGCGATCTGGCCGAACGCCAGATCAGCCAGCTTTCGGGCGGGCAACAGCAACGCGCCCTGCTGGCGCGCGCGCTGGCGCAGGAAGCCGATCTGCTGCTGCTCGATGAGCCGTTGAACGCGGTGGATGCGACGACACGCGGCGTGGTGGCCGATGTGCTGCGGGCGTTGCATGCACAGGGCAAGACGATCATTGCCGCCACGCATGAGCTGGAGCACCTCGAAACTGAGTTCGACGCGGCGTTGTATCTGGTTGATGGACGCGAAATACGCGAGCAACATGCTGCGCACCTTGGGGATGCGACGTATGACGAGGCACATCATGATTGACTGGTTGCTGGAACCGTTTCAACTCCCTTTTATGCAGACGGCTGCGCTCGCGGCGGTTCTCGTCGGCGTGACGTGCGCGATGCTGGGCGTCTACGTGGTGTTGCGGCGCATGGCGTTTATCGGCGATGCGCTGTCGCACACCGTGCTGCCCGGACTGGTGGTGGCTTATCTCAACCAGTGGAACCTGTTCGGCGGGGCGATTGTGGCGAGTGTGATCACGGCGCTGGGCATCGGGTGGTTGTCGCGCCGGCAGGCGCTGCGCGAGGACACAGCGATTGGCGTGTTGTTCACCGGCATGTTTGCACTAGGCATCCTGCTGATGAGTACCGTGCGCAGTTTCCGCGACTTCACGCATATCCTGTTCGGCTACATCCTCGGCGTTACGACCGACCAGCTGATCGTGATTGCAGCGATTGCCGTGGTGATCATCGTCACATTGCTGGCACTGCACAAAGAACTGGAACTGACGTCGTTCGATCCCGTCCACGCCGAGGTGATCGGGCTGCGCCCCGACTTGCTGCGCTACATCTTGTTGATCTTGATGGCGTTGGCGGTTGTGGCGGCGGTGCAGGCCGTGGGCGTGGTGCTGACCAGTGCGCTGTTGGTGGTGCCTGCGGCGACTGCCTCGCTGGTCACCAACCGGCTGCCGCGTATGATGCTCGTGTCGGTTGGCGTCTCACTGTTTTCGTCACTGGTCGGGCTGGTGATTTCGTACCGCATCGACGTGTCGTCCGGTGGCGCGATCGTGCTATCGTGCATCGCGTGCTTCGCGGTGGCGTGGGTGATTAACGCCTTGCGGACGCGGCGGCGGCGACGACTATGATTAAGCGTCTTGTAAGGTGTCTGGCGAAGCCAGCACATTGAGCGGTACGGCTTCGACGCGATCGGCGAGGGGATAGCGCAACGTGCCGGGATAGATCACGATCAGGTGATCGGGTTGGCCGGATCGCACAAGGAAAAATTGCAGGGTATTCACTCCAGGGCATAATAGAACCTATCATCAACCGATTGAGGTCATTTTATGGATCTACGCAGTAACTTTCGCGCCATCATGGATTACGAGCCGCATGACCATATGCCGGTCTGGTATTTCGGCACGTGGGAGGAGACGAAGGCGCGCTGGAGTCAGGAAGGACTCGCCGGGATCGCGCTGACGGGTGACGCTGGGCCTGATGTGCCGGGTATGGACGCTGATTGGGAACTGGGGATGTGGGACCTGCATGGTCTGATGAATCCGGGGCCTATTTCGCGCAGTCCGCGCGAGGTGCTGGAAGAGGGTGAGACGCATCGCGTGGTGCGCACCGAGCTGGGCGCTGTCATCAAAGAAAGCAAGGCGGGAGCCTCGATTCCGCAGCATCTGCAGGAAGCCTTAGCGCCGACGCGCGAGGGCTGGGTGCGCTTTAAGCAATATCTTGATCCTGCTGATCCTGCGCGGCGCGCGCCAGATTGGGAGGAGCGCGTTGCGGCCTTGAACGCCCGCCAGCGCGTGACGACGATTCTGGGCGGGTCGCTGTATGGCTGGCCGCGCGACTGGCTGGGTACTGAGCACATTTCGTTGCTATGTTACGACGATCCGGCGCTGTTCGAAGAGATCATCGATTTCACGGCGAACCACTTCATGCACGTGTGTGCGCCGCTGTTGCGCGAAGTTTCGTTCGATTTCGTCTATTTCTTTGAGGATTGCTGCGGCAGCAGCGGACCGCTGTTCTCGCCGGCCACGTATCGCCGTTATTACGCGAAGTATTACCGGCGGATGCTCGACTTCTACCGCGGGTTGGGCGTGAAGCGCATCCTGATCGACAGCGATGGCGACATGGAACCGCTGATCCCGTGCTGGCTCGATTCCGGGTTCGACATCCTGTTCCCGATCGAGGTGGGCACGTGGCGCGCTGATCCGGTGCGGTTGCGCCGCAAGTTCGGCAAGTCACTGCGCATGATGGGCGGCGTGGATAAGCATATCATCCCGATGGGCGAACAGGCGATCCGCGAGCACCTGCTGCCGTTGCGCGCCGTGACGGATGAGGGTGGTTTCATCCCGTTCCCCGATCATCGCATCCCGCCGAATTGCACGTTGGCGCAGTTTGAGACGTATGTGCGGGTGTTTGACGAGGTGTTCAATTCATTGCCCTGACTTTGTTACAGTGGGCGACGAGTCAAATTTACATTGCACGAAACTGTCAACTTAACTGTCAACTTTTGTCACCTTTTCGGCGCTTCTTTTCGCTATAAACAGAACACTCATGTCTGTGGCGTCAATGCCGATAGAGAGGAAGAAAATAGGGTGGCACAAGAAAACAAGATGCTGATTAACGATTTCCTGAATGCACTTAGCGGCCGCCACAAACCTATAGAAGTGATACATCGCTACGTTGCCGAGACAGATGATGCGTTACGGCATCACATTCTGCACTATGAAACTGCCTTTCCTCGATTTGAACTTGTCATAAAGGACATGAACACCATGGGCGATTGTGTTCTGGTTGACCTCAGCATGATAGGGACCCATGGGGGGACTTTATGGTTCCTTCCGCCGACAAACTTGCAGTCTGCCCGACCCATTCTATCCAGTCATCATGGAGACTTCTTTGGTCTTGCGTCAACAGGGAAGCAGATCAACCTGCCGATGAAAGCTCTATATCGAGTCTGCAACGATGTGATTGTTGAGCACAGGATGCACTATGACGCAAACAATCTGCTGCAACAGCTGTACTCAACACTTGTGTCGGTCAAGGTCGACCAGTACGGATTGCCTCTTCTGAAAAGTTGACTGGTTTGACGAACTATTTGACAGCGATTTGACAGAGATAATCACACTTGCCGCTTTGTGCAGTCAGGCGCTGGCTGAGTTCCAAAAAGAAGAGTATTCGCACGGAATCGCTACTGTATTGCACAGCCTGGGAGACATCACGCTGTTTCAAGGCGATCTTCAACAATCCAGGCAAGATTTCCGGGAATCACTGCAGCTCTTCAGTGAGAATGGTAACAGGCAGAGGGCAGTCTGGTGCCTGAGCGGGTTGGCTGCTGTGGCCGCAGCGGAGGGCCTGGCGACGCAGGCCATGACACTATGGGCGGCGGCATAGGCCATCCACGCTGCTATTGGCAGCCCATGTCCCGCGCTGCGGATCGATGACTACCGCGCGCTCGTGGATGTCGCTCGCGCCAGACTCGATACCCGTGAACTGGCCGCGGCGGTTTCTACGGGACAAGGGATGGCTTACGAACAGGCGATCGCGTATGTGATGGCTGCATAACGATACGCCCAAAAGCAAAAGCCACCCGGAGACTGCTTGTCTGTGGGTGGCTTTCGCCTGAAGTGGCCAAAGTTATTGACCAACCAGGCTGCACAGAGCGCTATCCTATCAAAGCGATATTGCGCAACCTATAATCTGGACAACGTCAAGGAGATGGAATTGGTACTACTACAACCCGACGGCTATCTCGCCATGCCCGCCAGCGGCCACGGCGATCCTGTGTTGGTACTCCACGCCTGGTGGGGGCTGAACGACACGATTAAAGCGTTTTGCTCACGGCTGGCGCAGGCCGGTTTCGTCGTATTCGCGCCTGATCTGTACCATGGCAATGTCGGGGTGACGATTGCCGAGGCCGGTGCGTTGGGCCATGCGCTTGAAGTGAATCACCTGCAGGCCAAGTCCGAGGTCGTTACAGCCGCGCGGTTTTTGAACGAGCGCGCCGGATCGCCTTCCGGGCGAGGCATGGCCGTGATTGGGTTCTCGCTGGGCGCGTATTATGCGGCGGACCTGGCACTCACCGATGCCGAGCACACCCGGTCGGTTGTCCTGTTTTACGGAACGGGCGATGGCGACGTGAGCATTTCGAAGGCGGCATATATCGGCCACTTTGCTGAGCATGACGAGTATGAGCCGCACGCTTATGCCGAGGCGATGGAAGCGGCGCTGCAACGCGCCGGTCGCGCGGTCACGTTCTATCGTTATCCCGGCACGGGCCACTGGTTCTTTGAGCCCGACCGCACGCACGAATATGACTCTGCCGCAGCCGAACTGGCGTGGGATCGCACGCTGGCCTTTCTGGAACGTGACGCATGAAACGTGAAGCGTGATGCAGAAATCGCTGTCGTACTTATTGATGTTGTGAAGCTGATTGGCCAGGGGCAATCCAACCGGCTGACCGCCCAGGAATTGCATCTGTTCGAAAATACGATCATCTCCCACGTCGCCCGGATTCTGGACAAATTGCGCCTGGACAACCGGCCCCAGGCCGCGCTGTATGCCCAACGCCGCGGCCTGCTTTGACCCTCATCCGTATACCGTTGGCATCGCAAGCGAACACACTCACGGCCTGTCGCGCGCGCCGACGTGGATTAAATCTATGAGGGATATGAGGGTATGAGGGGTTTTCTAGAAAGTTTTACATTTTAATATAGCTTCTCTATGGTAGTAAGACAGTCATAGTACATACTAAAAACTCTTGGGAAAACCCCTCATCCCCTCATCCCCCTCATACGCCTTGCGGGTCACCCTGGCTGAGCAAACCGAGCTGGGTCGCGATTTCCGTGATTCGCCAACTACAGCAGATTTATTGATTTTTACTGCAAGTCTGAACTGTTACTTTTGAGTGTCTATCGCTATTTGTGCAACAACGCTAGCTGAGCGATACTCATGCTTATGAGCACAACTCCTTTTGCCAGCGCAGCGACTCATGGCGCTACTGACACAATAGAAACGGCACTGTTTGCTTTTGATCAGAGGATTACAGCCGGCGGCGAGGCCGTCGAACGGTTCAAGGCGGAGGTTAACTTCGGCATCGGGTTGGCGCGCGCTAACTCAGCCAGGCAAGATGAATGGATAGCGCTGCTCAAGGCAGCGGTCGTGCAAGTGACGGATGCGTTGCAATCGGGCATGAATAGCGAGCAGGCGATTGTTGCTGCTGAAGACACGCTCTCTCCACTGGGTGAAGCGGCTAAGCAATACGCGATTCACTGCGTTGGCCATGGCCACATCGATATGGACTGGATGTGGAACTGGCCTGAGACGGTCGCCACGGTCAACGACACTTTCACTACCGTTGACCGGTTGATGAGCGAGTTCCCCGATTTCCGTTACTCGCAGAGTCAGGCCTCGGTCTATCAGATCATGAAGGACTACCTGCCCGAGTTATACGCCAAGGTCAAGGCGCGTGTGGCATCGGGGCAGTGGGAAGTGACCGCTAACCAGTGGGTTGAGGGCGATAAGAACCTGGCTTCGGGCGAGATCCTGTCTCGGCACATCCTGTACACCAAGCGCTTCTTCCAGCGCGAATTCGGTTTGCCCTTCGATCGCGTCACGATTGACTGGGAACCTGACACGTTTGGCCATGGCCATACGTTGCCCACGATCCTGAACAAGGGCGGCATCAAGCGCTACTACCTGCATCGTGCGGGCCCCGGCCCGCAACTGTTTTGGTGGAAGGGTAAGGACGGTTCGAAGGTGTTGACCTTCGATGACCGTGCGCGCGGTTATAACGGCCAGATCAACGCCAACATCGTCAAGGGTATTTTTGAGTTTGAGCGCGCGACGGCGTTGAAGGATTTCCTGTTCGTGTTCGGCGTCGGCGATCACGGCGGTGGGCCGACGCGCAACGATATCCGTAACGGAATCAAGATGCAGAACTGGCCGATTTGGCCGCGCATCCTGTTCAGCACGACTGATGCCTTCTATGGCATTGCGGAGCAGCAGGCGCGCAACTTGCCCGTTATCGATGCTGAATTGAACTATGTGTTTGAGGGTTGCTATACAGCACAAAGCAACATCAAGCGCGCCAATCGCAAGAGCGAGAACGCACTTGTTGAGGCCGAGATGGCCGCTCTTGTCGCGCGTGGGCTGACAGGTTTCGAATATCCAGTCGACGTCCTGCAACTGGGTTGGCAGCACGCGATGTTTAATCAGTTCCACGATATCCTGCCCGGCTCTGGTGTGCACTCGACCTATGAGTACGCGCAGGGGCTGTATCAGGAAGTACTGGCGCGCACGACGATGGTCAAGACGCGCAGTCTGCGCCAGGTGGCGGCGCAGGTCAACGTTGGCCGAATCGCCGGCCTGCCGCAGGGCTTCGATGTCGGTGGCGGTCCGGGCGATGTCCCCTACGATGGCAGCATGACGCGGCGCGGCGCAGGTGGCGGTGACAGCGATCCGTTCGTGATTTTCAACCCCAGCCCGTGGAAGCGCAGCGAAGTGGTTGCGATGCGCATCTGGGATCGCGCATATGCTGCAGGCGCACCGTTGGCTGTGGTCGATGATACCGGGCAACGCTTCCCGGCGCAGGTGACAGAACGCGGTAATTATTGGGGACACACGTTTATTGGCGTAGCCTATCCTGCACAGGATGTGCCGGGACTTGGCTATCGCACCTATCATGTCATTCCGCAGACCGCGCCTGATTCTGCCCCCAGCGCGAACGCCGACCGTGGCGCATGGGGTGATGGCAAGGGCACGATTGAGAACGAGTTTCTCAAGATTGAAGTGGAGCAGGCGTCTGGAGCGATTGTCCACCTGATCGACAAGCGCACCATGGTCGAACTCGTGCCTGAGGGAAAGCGCATCGGCTTGTTGGAATACTTCCTTGAGACGCCGCACCCGATGACTGCATGGGTGATGGGGCAGATTAAGGAATACAAGCCGTTCGTCACTGGCGGCGCGATTGATTGCCCGAACAACGGGCCGCATCTGGCTACAGTGCGGTCGCAACACAAGCTCAATAACAGCACGTTTACGCTGACGATCTCGCTGACGGCGAATTCATCGCGCGTGGATTTCAACCTCGATGTGAATTGGCTGGAACGTGGCGCGCCCGATATCGGCGTTCCCATGCTTCGTGTGGCATTTCCATTGGCGTTGACAGGCATTACGGCGTCGTTCGAATGCGCCAACGGGCATGTCACGCGCACCACCGAGCCGCGCAAGTTGGCGTCGTATACTTCGGTGCTGGGCGGACTGTACTGGCCGAAGAGCGAGCCTGTCGATACGGCGCCGGGTGATGTGCCGGCGCAGAAGTGGGCTAATCTGACCGGCATGCACGTCGCTACGTTCACGCCGTTTGGGGCGCTGGTGTTGAATGACACCAAGTACGGTTACAACGTCGATGGCGATACGATCCGGTTGACGCTGTTGCGCAGCAGCTATGACCCCGACCCATTGCCTGAACTGGGTAACCACTCGATCCGCTTTGCATTGCTACCGCATGGTGGCGGCGACCACCTGCCGTCGAATGCGACGCGCGCCGGATACGCGTTCAACCTGCCGTTCAACGTCGTCGGCACTGATGTCCATGACGGCCCGCTGGCGTCCAGCGCCGGTTTTGCCGAACTTCTTACCTCCAACGTCATGTTGAGCGGGATGAAGAAGGCGGAGGATTCGGACGCCTTGATCGTGCGGCTGTATGAGATGGAAGGCAAGGCGACGACAGCTAAACTTCGGTTGGCGGAAGCGCTGTGTCAGCCCGATGCTCTTGTCTGCGAGACGGATGTGATGGAGCAACCGCTGGCGCACAACACAGCCGTGCTGAATGCCGGCGTGCTCAGCGTCGACATCTCGCCGTTTGGTCAGGCGACGGTCAAGATCGGGTAACGCTAAATTCGCGCTATAGAGAAATGGGGTGTGCTCAGTATAATACTCGCCGGTATAATACTGAGCGCCTCTCTCAACGAATGCAGCACTTTCAGTCAACAATCCTTGTCAGTCGTTTCATTTTAATGTTCATGACTGAACAACAGAAACGACGCAGTGTAAGCCATAACACCAATCATGATGCAGAAAAAACACGACTTACGCGTACGTGTGATTGATTCGCATACAGGCGGTGAGCCAACCCGCGCGGTGATATCAGGTGGCCCCGATCTGGGCAATGGATCGATGGCTGAGCAACTGGCGCTTTTTCGCGCGAAGTATGACGATTTCCGTTCCGCCGTGGTGAATGAACCGCGCGGTTCTGATGCTGTCGTCGGCGCGCTGTTGTGTCAGCCGGCAGATCCAGCTTGCACAGCAGGCGTGATCTTCTTCAACAACGTGGGCTATCTCGGTATGTGTGGCCATGGCACGATAGGGTTGGTGGCGACGCTGGCCTACCTCGGTCGCATACAACCCGGTGAGCATCGCATCGAGACGCCGGTCGGCGTCGTAAGCGCCCGGTTGCATGCAAACGGCAGTGTGTCAGTAGCAAATATCCCGAGCAGACGTGCGCGGAAGGACGTGACAGTGGAGGTGCCCGGCATTGGTACTGTCACTGGCGACGTGGCGTGGGGCGGCAACTGGTTCTTCCTTGTTGAGTCGCACGGGCAGGCTTTAACCTTTGATCGCCTTGATGCATTGACCGATTACACATGGCGCGTCCGTGCAGCGCTTGATGTGGCCGGAATACGGGGTGACGATGGCCACGATATCGATCACATCGAGCTGTTTGATCACTCGCCGCAGTCGGGCGTGAACAGCCGCAACTTCGTGTTGTGTCCCGGCCGCGCCTATGACCGCTCGCCGTGCGGCACGGGCACGAGCGCCAAGATGGCTTGTCTTGTTGCGGATGGCAAGCTGCATGAAGGAGACGTGTGGCGACAGGAGAGCATCGTGGGCAGCGTCTTTGAAGGGAGCGTCCGCGTCGCTGATGGCGTTGTGCATCCGACGATCACGGGTAGCGCCTACATCTGCGCGGATGCCACGCTGATCTTTGATCCGCGCGACCCTTTTAAGAATGGGATTCAGGGTACTTGGTATCCGGGGAAACCCGCATGATGGCACTGCATCCCCTTGGGAGTGAAACCGTCTATGACGTCGCGATCATTGGCGCGGGCATCGTAGGTGCTTCGTGCGCTGATGAAGCTGCCGCGGCAGATCTGCGCGTTGTGGTGATCGAATCGCGCGGCATTGGCGGCGGCGCGACAGCCGCGGGCATGGGTCATATCGTGTGCATGGACGACTCGGAAGCGCAGTTCGCCCTGACGCATTACTCGCGCGAACTGTGGCGCCGACTAGCGTCCGAGTTACCTCCCGACGTGGAATTCAACCCGTGCGGCACGTTGTGGATCGCGGCTGATGATGAAGAGATGACCGAGGTGTTGCGCAAGGCGGCCTATTTCGGCGCGCGTGATGTGCGAACCGAGGTGCTGGATACAACACAATTGGCGCGGCTCGAACCCAATCTGCGCCCCGGGTTGGCTGGTGCCTTGCTTGTATGTGACGACGCCGTTATTTATCCACCCTGCGCGGCACGATTCCTGTTGGAGCGCGCCTGTGCTCGCGGCGCAGCGATGGCGCATGGATGGGTCGAACACATTGATAGCCGAAACCCGATGGTGATCAAGCTGAGTGATGGCCGATCATTACGAGCTGCGAAAGTGGTTTATGCAGGCGGCGCGTGGACGCCCGAGTTGGCGCCGCTGCTGGCTGAAGGTTTTCCGATGCCGGTTCGCAAGCGTAAAGGCCATCTTGTCATTACTGACCGTTATCCGGGTTTTGTGCGACACCAATTGGTCGAACTGGGCTATCTTAAAAGCGCGCACAGCGTCAGCGCCGACTCCGTTGCGTTTAACATCCAGCCGCGCACAAATGGTCAAGTGCTGATTGGCAGCTCACGCCAATTTGGAGACGAAGGCAGCACAGTTAACCCCGCGATATTAACCCGCATGTTGGAGCGCGCCCACGAATATATGCCTGGACTTGCGAACTTAACCGCCATCCGAGTCTGGACCGGCTTCCGAGCCGCCACACCCGACAAGTTGCCCTTGATCGGCCCGTATCCCGGCGATGCGCGGCGTATTTTGGCGACAGGACATGAAGGACTGGGGATTACCACCTCACTCGCAACAGGTCGGTTACTTGTAGATCAACTTATCGGTCGCGCGTCAGCTATCCCGGTCGAACCCTATTGGCCAAAGCGCATGGACAAGGAGGCAGCGCATGCCCATTGAACCTGAATCTCGCCCAATTGTATTAACCGTCAATGGCATCACGGTGCGGGTTGCCATGGGCGCTACTGTGGCCGCAGCCATTGCACAGGCGGGCGTCGCCACATGGCGACGTTCACCCACCGGCGAACCACGAGCGCCGCTGTGCGGCATTGGCGTCTGTTTTCAGTGCTGTGTCAGCATCGATGGCCGCACCAATGTGCGCAGTTGTCAGGTGCGATGCAGGAATGGCATGGATGTGCGGACAGATGCATAGAGGTCAGAAGTCAGAGGAGCACAGATTGGAGACGCTACGCGAGACAGAGGTGCTTGTCATTGGCGCTGGACCGGCTGGAATTGCAGCTGCGTGCAGCGCGGCTGAATGTGGTCGACGCACCATCGTGCTGGATGACAATCCTCTCCCCGGCGGTCAGATATGGCGCGGCAAAGAGGACCCCAATGCTACCAAGTGGCTCTCACGCGCACAACGTGCCGGCGTGCAGATGATCCATGAAGCGCAGGTGTTTGCAGCGATGATGAACGACACCCGAGTGGTAATGGCTGAAACACCTGACGGATTATGCGCTGTGCGATCGCCATGCATCATCCTCGCCACAGGCGCGCGTGAGCGTTTCCTGCCATTTCCGGGCTGGACATTGCCCGGCGTGACAGGCGCGGGTGGTCTGCAGGCGCTGGTGAAAGGTGGATTGTCGATCGAGGGTAAGCGCGTGGTCGTAGCCGGCAGCGGTGCTTTGCTGCCTGCTGTTGCTGCTTATCTGCATGAGCATGGCGCCAATGTGCGATTGGTAGCGGAGCAAACCTCATGGTTGCAGTTGATCGCCTTTGGCGCCAGCCTCGTGTTGCGCCCGTCTGTAGCGATGCAGGGACTTGGGCTGATCCCGCAACTTCTTGGCATTCCTTATGAGGCTGGTTGCATGGTCACAGCCGCGCATGGTGAAGCGAAGCTGATATCAGTCACCCTGCGTCACGGATCGCGCACATGGCAGGTTGATTGCGATTACCTCGCGTGCGGATACAATCTCGTCCCCAACCTTGAATTACCCGTGCTACTTGGCTGCGCCATTGCCAATGGCTATGCCGCAGTGGACGAGTGGCAGGAGAGCAGTTTGCCCGGCGTCTATTGCGCTGGAGAATTGACCGGGATCGGCGGCGTCGATCGCTCATTAATCGAAGGTCAAATAGCGGGATATGCGGCTGCAGGCAAACAAGGCAAGCCCAAAGCGCAGGCGCTATGGCCACAGCGTCAGGCATTATGCGCTTATGCGGAGCGACTCGACCGCGCGTTCGCTCTGCGCGATGACCTAAAAGCACTTGCGACACCTGAGACGATCGTCTGTCGATGTGAGGACGTTCGCCGCGCGCATTTGGATGCGCTTGCACCGGGATCATGGCGCATGGCGAAGTTGCATACCCGCTGCGGTATGGGAGCGTGCCAGGGGCGCATCTGCGGTCCGGCGATGAGCTTCATACATGATTGGCCAATGGAGTCCACCGTATCGACGCGCCCGCCTTTGTTTCCCGTTCGTATGGAAACTTTAACTGCGGCCGGACTTACGGAACGCACAGCAGAGAAAACAGGAGAAGTTAACCGATGATACCGATGACATGGCGCGGGGTGATTCCCGCAATGACGACTGGATTGGATGAGGCGCTTAATGTGGATCATGCCTTTGTGGCGCGTCACAGCAACTGGCTGATTGACAACGGCTGCACCGGCATCGTGACGCTGGGCTCGCTGGGTGAAAGCGCGACGATGAGTTTCGGTGAGAAGATGGCCGTGATTGAAACCGTCGTGAAGGCGGTGGGTGATCGCGCGCCGGTGGTGGCAGGGATTGCGTCACTCAGCACAGCCGATGCCGTTGCGACGGCAAAAGGCGCAGCTGAACGGGGTTGCAGCGGTTTAATGGTGTTGCCACCCTATGTGTACAAAGGCGACTGGCGCGAGAACAAGGCGCATGTGGCAGCCGTGTTTGCCGCAACGAGCCTGTCGTGCATGTTGTACAACAACCCACCGGCTTATGCCACCGACTACCTGCCCGAACACATCGTGGAACTGGCGGTAGAACATGGTAACTTCCACGCCGTGAAAGAATCGAGCACCGACGTCCGCCGTGTTACTGCGATACGAGCGCTTATCGGTGATCGGCTGCGTCTATTCGTCGGCGTCGATGACGCCATCGTCGAAGGTATCTACGCCGGCGCCGTCGGGTGGATTGCGGGGCTGGTCAACGCGTTCCCGCGCGAGTCCGTTGCGCTATTTGAAGCTGCATCACGCGGTGATCGTGAGAAAGCCTTTGCCTTATACCAGTGGTTTCTGCCGTTACTGCGCATGGACACCGTACCCAAGTTCGTCCAACTGATCAAACTGGTTCAGGAGCAGGTTGGCATGGGCAGTGAACGTGTGCGAGGGCCTCGGTTGACGCTCGTTGGCGCAGAACGCGACAAGGCGCTGGCCGAGATTCGCATCGCGCTTAACACGCGCCCGGCGCTCTAAATCAGTCCCAGCGGGGCGCTGAGCCCTTTGTGAGCGCATGCCCGTCTGATGCCACATACCGTTGGATGTGGCGTCGGGCGTGCATGGTTTGCGCCTCGGCGGCGAGTTTTATCGGCGAAGGTCAAAAGATGGGTGACAACCGATGCTGATAAATGCTGTGCTCGGGTATCAAAACTGAATGTGGGGCAGGGCCACTCCGATTGATTTTTTCGCATCAGAATTCCCACAGCGCCGATATTGGCACAGCATAGAGATTCTTTCCGAAAGGCAACAGCGTCTCACCACTGTACAGCACGATGCCACAGATGAATGTCTCGCCGGCAGCTTCGGCCAGCGATTGCAAACCCTTGAAATCCGCGCTTTCGACCGTGGCGGATGCCTTGACTTCCACTCCGACCAAGGCGCCTGAGCGCGCTTGCAACACAAAGTCCACTTCTCTGCGGTCGTGCGTCCGGTAGTAAAACAGTTCCGGGCGTTGCCGGCTCCACGTCGCCAGTTTCAACAGTTCCATCCCGACGAAGTTTTCCACCAGCGGGCCGGCAAATGTCGGCGTTGCCAATAACTGCTCCTCGCTCAATCCGTTGAGGTAGCTTAGCACACCGGTGTCGGTCATTAACAGTTTTGGCGCTTTGACCAATCGGCTGCTCAGGTTACCCGACCAGGGCTGGATCAGTTGAATCAGGTAGATGGCCTGTAACAATGCCAGGTAGCGGTGCAGTGTGACATTGGATATCCGCGACGACCGCGACAGGTCGGCGACGTTGAGCGCTGCCGTTGCCCGGCTGGCGATCAGGCGCAACAGTAACGGCATGTCACTCAGTCCCTGAATGTTGGACAGGTCGCGCACATCGCGTTGCAGTAGCGTAGTCACGTAGGCCTCAAACCAGTTACGTAGTCGCTCATGCGGGACGCCCGAGGCGGCAAGGGTGACTACTTCGGGATACCCGCCCAGCAACGCGCGGCGTATGACATCCTGCCGGTTGCACGGAATGCGCTGCGTCTTGAAATCGCCATGAAATGCGGCGTCGATGAAACCGCCAGCGTCGTTGCC
>CAIQQO010000480.1 GCA_903873965.1 uncultured bacterium | reverse complement strand
TCTTTTTTACTCGCTTTTGCGTAACGTTTGCGGAGCTTTTCGAGATATTCCTGATTTGGTTTTGCTTGGTTCACGTATCTGCTTCCCTCTTTTTGGGTAACATTCTTATATTATGTGACGTATCCCGTTCAGTAACATTTTTAGTGACGCACCTCGGTACTCCGTCATGGCTTATCTTTGTTGTTACAATGTAATGGGAGGTTTAGTCGTGACAATACGAGTTCTACTTGTCGACGATCATAAAATTGTCCGCGAAGGCACGCGGCAACTCCTTGAGCAATACGGTGATCTGACCATCATCGCAGAGTCCTCAAGGGGCGAGGATGCCGTGCGCTTATGTGATGAACTGAAACCGGACGTGGTTGTCATGGATGTACACATGCCCGGTATGAGTGGTCTGGAAGCAACACGCGCTATACGCGCCAATCACCCCGTCATGCGTATTCTGATCCTGTCGGCTTACGATGACGATCGCTACATCTTTCCCTTGTTGGATTCCGGCGCTAATGGCTATCTCTTGAAGACGACCAGCGGTGCTGATCTGGCCGATGGCATTCGCGCCGTTTTCCGGGGCGAAGTCGTGCTGGACCCGCTGATCCTCTGGAGAGTGCGCTCGCGCTATTCACAGGTTCAGATCTACCGAACTGTCGACATGTCAGAGGGATTGACGGAACGTGAAATGGGCGTCCTGCGCCAGGTGGCCCGCGGAAAGAGCAACAAGGAAGTCGGGGAGATCCTGGGTATATCGAGCAATACAGTGCAGTCGCACTTGCGTAATATTTTCGGCAAAATCGGTGTCGGCGACCGCATGCAGGCAGTATCCTTCGCTGTGCGCCAGGGGTGGGTCGGTCTTGAAGATGAAGAACAATGATGTCTTCCGCGCCGCCAGAATCAGCCTGATTTATATCATCATCGGCAGTCTGTGGATCTACTTGTCCGACCGTCTGCTGGCATGGCTCATTCCAAATCCTAGCTTAATGGTCGACCTGTCCTCATTGAAGGGGATGGGCTTTGTGTTACTGACTGCGTTGCTTCTGTACACCGAGCGCCTGAACTCGGAGCGCGCGAATCTGCGCATCCAGCGCATGCTGGAAAAAGCGGAGCGCCGCTACCGCGATATTTTTGAAAACGCGCCTATTGGCATCTTCCAATCCACTGCCGACGGCAAATACACCGCCGCCAACCTAGTGTTCGCCCACATGCTGGGCTACACCTCACCACATGAATTGACTGCGGATTTATCGGATGCCAGTTATGGGCAGCCCGAGAATATTTTTGCCGACATGACCCGTGCAGGGTCCAAACGGATGCAGTACGAACGCCCCTTCCGCTGCAAGGATGGGCACAGCATTGATACCAATGTCAACGTTCGGCTGATCAACGAAGCTGACGGCAGCCCGCCGTACCTGGAAGGTTTCGTGGAAAACATCACCGACCGCAAAGCCGCGGAGTACAAAATCGGGCAGATGGCTAATATCGTGCGCTCCAGCCTGGATGCGATTTACACCGTCACCCCCGACAGCCACTTCAGCAGTTGGAATCCAGGCGCTATGCGTATTTACGGATATACGCCTGAAGAGATTGAGGGCAAATCGTCCGTCATCCTGTTTTCGCCGGACAGGCTGGATGAGCGTGCACGCCTGCGCGAAATGGTATTAGCGGGTCAAAGCATCAGCCAGTACGAGACTGTACACGTTCGCAAAGATGGCTCGCATTTGAATGTGTCACTCACCTATTCGCCTATTTTCGACGTCAATGGCACCATCACGGGCATTTCAGCCATCGTGCGCGACACCACCGAGCGCACGATAATCATGGCGCAGTTGGAAGAACAACGCCAGGCCTTGCGCGCCTATGCCCATCGCCTGATCGAAAGCCAGGAAGAGGAGCGCAAGCGCTTGTCGCGCGAACTGCACGATGACACCCTGCAGGATCTGGTGGCACTGGCTCAGCGCGCAGAGTTGTCGCATACGGCGCTCGATCGCGACCCGGCCGTGGCAGGCAAACGGCTGGATGAACTTCAAACCCTGGCAAAGCGCATGATCGCGAAGCTGCGCAGAACCAGTAATGACCTGCGCCCATTGATTCTCGAAGATCTCGGCATCGCGGCCGCTATTCAGTTTCTGGGCGACGAGTTGGGGCGCGAATTGCCGGGCTGCTCGGTGCACATGACCGTCACGGGCGAAGATCGACGGCTTGATCCAGATGTGGAGATAACCACTTTCCGCATCATACAGCAGGCGATGAACAACGTGCTCATGCATGCTCCCAATGCCACCAGCGTCACTGTCACCCTATGCTTCGAGCCATATGAGATTACAGCCAGCGTCAGCGACGACGGCCCCGGCTTTGCGATGAAACCGCTGGATGAACTGGTGCGCCACGGGCATCTTGGGCTGGCGGGCATGCTGGAACGCGCCAGTCTGCTGAACGGTCACCTGGACATTAAATCAAACCCGCAGACCGGCACCACCATCACCCTGCATCTGCCGGTGAGAGCGCTGGAGAAGACGGGATTTGAGAATACAGAATAGAGGATGCGACTCATTCATGTCCACTATTCTCTCCCGCTCATTTCCCTGATGTATTCGCGATAGCCTGCAGACCCTGCGCCAGTTGCGCGCGCTCCGCAGCTGTCAGGCGCGCCTCGGGGTGAATGGGCACATAGAACCAGCGCGGCATGGAACCTTTCTGTACTGGCTCTGCCATTTCGCGCGCATTGCGCTGGGCGACATTCCACGTAGAGAAATTTAACTTATTGCGTCCCTCGTCCACATCGTGTTGCACCAGCCATGAGACCGGCGCAATGTTGGTGTACCACGGCCATACTGTTTCGTTGCTGTGGCAGTCATAACAGGCGCGCACCGCCAAATCATACG
The DNA here is from genome assembly GCA_903873965.1 of uncultured bacterium. Classification (GTDB taxonomy): domain Bacteria; phylum Chloroflexota; class Anaerolineae; order J036; family Brachytrichaceae; genus CAIXPS01. The sequence goes on along the minus strand of CAIQQO010000480.1, from coordinate 30,107 downwards.
TGGCGCTATCCCATGCCGGTTCTTTTACGACGGGAGGATTGGTGTGGCTTTTACCATACGGTACCCATTGGATGAGCACAAAAAACACAACCGCCGCAATGACAACGAGACCAACCAGTCGCAATAGCTTCTTCATCGATGGACAACTCCTGAACACTGATTTCAATGTATGCCCTAAGTATATGTCCAGTTCACACCCCAAAATCTTGCCGCTCGTTGCGAGCGCGCTGCGAGATGTTTAGTAACATGCCGCTACAGTTGGCGCACCAGGCTGTCTTTGGCGCTGGCAAATTGCTTGAGCTTGTCCACAATCCCCTGGTACTTCTTAGGCAGTTTGGCCAGCCACCATTTCGCGGTTTCAAAATCACCCAGCTCCCGGTGTATCTCAGCCGTCATGATGATGTCATTGGGATCTTCTATTGACAGCAGCCGCAGCAATTGCGTACAGTTGTCGCGATAATTACTGGTAATGATCACCTTGCCGCCCATCCGCCCCGGATCGTTATAAAGCCACCATAGATGAACTCGCAGATAACGCTCTTGATCCGTGGTTTTTCCAAGCCCCTTCTGCAGAGCATCGTGATAGCCTTCAACATCAAGCGCGGCGACTTCATGCGCATTGTTCCACGCGTCCGGCACATCGGCACCGCCCCGTACAAACACATTCATTTCGCCCACTTCGGGCGCATCTCTCACCCAATAGTAGCCGCTGCACTTCATGCAGCGCGTTACTGCAGGAAACTGTGGCAGCATGGGCGCATCCTGCCTTCCATCAGACCACAACACTGCCCCAAATGTGTTGCCTGACATCAAGCTAGGCTGAATGGCTAACTCGCCGCAATGCGGGCATGCGATCACTCTATCTGGTCCGGGTATCATTATTGACCTCCATATCACACGCACAAATGACCCTGAACGCGCCCTATTTGCGTTGCTAATCCAATCGCGTCAAGATCATAGATATTATCGCCCCGATTCGGCTTGACGCGCGACGACAGTGCAACTGTCACCGGAACAAAAGACTAACCCACGCCTCTCACAACCAAAAATAGCCGGGGCACATGCAGTGCATCCCGGCTATCAGTCCGGCTGGATTTTTAGCGAACTTCGCTCAGATTCAGGCGACGAGTTTACGAGCCAGTGCTACGGCGCTACTGGCGTTGTCGCTATAACCATCCGCGCCGATTTCATCGGCGTACTTCTGCGTAACGGGCGCGCCGCCAATAATGACTTTCACCATCGTGCGCACACCGGCTTCCTTCAAACCTTCGATCGTGGTCTTCATCGAGGGCATGGTGGTGGTGAGCAGCGCTGAGAGCGCGATGATATTGGCGCCCTTATCTTTGACAGCGGCAACAAACTTATCCGCTGTGACATCGACGCCCAGGTCGATGATCTCAAAGCCGCCGCCTTCAAGCATGGCGGCAACCAGATTCTTGCCAATATCATGCAGGTCGCCCTTGACCGTGCCGATAGCTACCTTGCCGATAGGCTTGGCGCCAGTAGCAGTCAGTCGGGGCTTGATCAACTCAAGACAACCCTTCATCGCTCGGGCAGCGATCAACAGTTCCGGCACGAAATACTCATTCGTTTCGAAACGACGACCGACCTCGTCCATCGCGGGAATCATGAACTTGTTCAGGATTTCCTGCGGGTCAACATTTTCTGCAAGTGCAGCCTGTGTGACCGACTTGGCCTTTCCGGCATTGCCATCAACAATTGCATCGTAGAGTGCTTTCAGATCTGACATATTTTCCACCCTTTGTGGCTAGGATAATAAAATTAGAAAACCGATTACTCAGATTGTACCGATTACGCGAAATTCTGCTGCGAGCTATTTGCCGACTATACCGCAATTCCATATTGATCCAGCCGGACCTTGTTCCAGTCAATCTGCGGCAACATCAGCGCAATCATCTGATCTTCGTCCTCGTGCGGCATTCTCTCAAGCCACATATTCTCGCGTCCCCCCAAGTGTAAACTCTTTTCCAACATAGACAACTCGTCGTCGCGGGGATCACGAACACTTTCACATCGTCGTCTCCAGCCAGCCCTCGGCAAACAGATCAGCCAATGGCATGCGTTGAATGCTGTCCACAAAACGCGGCAGGCTGGATATCGGTCGGGGTTGATCCTGGTTAAGGCTCTTGTGACACAAATCCACCAATCTGCGCGACAATTAACCATGCGCCACCACATTCCGGCGCACGGAGTATTATTCTATGACACACGAACTACCCGCTCTACCCTTCGCAGAAAACGCGCTTGAGCCCTTCTATTCGGCCAGGACGATCAGCTTCCACTACGGCAAACACCACAAGACCTACGTGGACAACCTGAACAAACTCGTCGCCGGGACTGAACTGGAAGGCAAGTCACTTGAAGAAGTGATTGCTGCCGCAGCCGGCAATCCGGCCAAAGCTGGCCTCTTCAACAATGCAGCGCAAATCTGGAACCACACATTCTTCTGGCACTGCATGAAACCCGGCGGCGGCGGCAAGCCCACCGGAAAAATCGCCCAGATGATCGATGAAGCCTTCGGCAGCTTCGATGCCTTCGCGACGCAGTTCAAAGCCGCGGCAGTAGGACGCTTCGGCAGCGGCTGGGCCTGGCTGGTGCTGGAAAACGGCAAGCTGAAAATCACCAGCACACCCAATGCCGAGATGCCCGTGCCTCCCGGTCAGAAAGCGCTTCTCACTGTCGATGTGTGGGAACACGCCTACTACCTGGACTACCAGAACCGTCGGCCCGACTTCGTTCAAACCTTCATTGACAAATTGATCGACTGGGACTTCGTAGCAAAGAACCTGGACTGATCGATTACATCAATCCAAATGCAACGAGTCGCTCATGCACACGATGAGCGACTCGTTGCGTTTCGACACACTGGAGATATCACCCGCCATAACTTCAACCCGCCGAAGCTTTCGATAATTTAGTTTCATGTGAAACAAATTAGATCGCCGTGTGAATACTATTTGACTTTATACCTCTCTGACTTACAATGGCACTGTCTTGCGTTTACGGTTGGTGCGCTTGTTAATCACATCACATCAGCATAACCGTAAGTCAATATAGTGATCGTCGCATTTTCAGTGTACGCATCCAAGAGAGGAGAATATATTTATGAAGTCACAAAGCATGAACCGTCGTGAGTTTTTGCGGCTGGCCGGCATCGCGGCCGCAGCAGCAGGACTCGCTGCTTGTGGTGCAGCTCCGTCGCCGACAGCAGCACCGGCTGTCGCCGCGACAACAGCCCCCAAAGCCACTGAAGCCCCTAAGGCCACTGAGGCTCCCAAAGCCACTGAAGCCCCCAAGCCAACCGAGGCTCCCAAGCCGACCGCAGCTCCGGTCGCATCTAACAAGGTGCTTAACCTGAACTTCCCTGCCTTCTACGGCGACCCCGGCGCAGGTTCAGACCCAGGCTGCTCAGGCGGCGCCAACACCGTTTTCATGAACCAGTTGATGTTCAGCACCCTCGTCTACTTTGACGACAAGATGGTGCCTCAGCCTGATTGTGCAGAATCATGGTCTGTCAGCGCTGACAGCACCGTGTGGACATTCAAACTGCGCAAAGACTTGAAGTGGACTGATGGCACGCCCATCACGGCCAAAGACTTCGAGTGGACCATTAAGCGCAATTCCAGCCCCGAAGCCTGCAGCGGCGCCGCCGGCATCGTCTATATGATCGATGTCATCAAGGGTGTTTCAGACTACGTCAATAAGAAGACCACCACCCCCGACGGCATCGGCGTCAAGGCAGTGGACGACTATACGCTCGAGTTCACGTTGACTGAGTCCGCCGGCTACTTCATCCAGATGGTGCAGTACAACACTTACGCCCCGATACCGCGCAAGGCCGTCGAGGAATTTGGCAAAGACACCAAGTGGACCCGCCCCGAGCACGTGCTGTCCAACGGCCCCTTCAAGCTGACTGAGTGGGTTCAGGACCAGCAAATGACCATGGTCGCCAACACCAATTGGTACGGTTATGGCGGCAAGCCTGCGCCCACAGACAAGGTCGTCATCAAGATGATCAAGAACGAAGCAACGGCGATCGCAGCCTATGAAACCGGCGAACTGGATGTGATCGAAGTCCCCTCCGGCGAACTGGCGCGTGTGACAACAGATGCCAAGCTGAAGGATCAGGTACACCCCTTCAATGAACTGCTCACGCAGTACATGATCATCCCCATTGGCTCCAAGCCTTTCGACGATGTTCGCGTCCGCCAGGCATTGGCCATGGCCATCGACCGCGATACGCTGTCGAAGTCTGTTCTGCAGGGCGCTGTCAGCCCGGCCTACCAGATGTTGGTGCCGACCATGCTGGGTTACGATGCGCAACTCAACCCCGAGCTGCACTACAACCCCGAAAAGGCCAAGCAATTGCTGGCTGACGCTGGCTTCCCGGGCGGCAAGGGCTTCCCGATGTTCTACATCAACTCGAACGCCACTGACCAGTATCAGACCATGTTCGAGGCGATCCAGGCCATGTTCAAGGATGTGTTGGGCATCGACATGCAACTGGCGTTGATGGACGCTGGCGCGCGCGGCAAGTGGCGCGACGAGAAACCATTCAAACTGCATCTGTGGCGCGAGCGCTGGGGCATGGACTTCCCGGATTCGCACAACACCATGAACTTCATGGTTCAGGCGAGACAGAAGAGCAAGGCCACGAACGAGACTCACCCCGAGTTCGAGTACAAGAACACGAAGTTCACCGATCTGGTTGCGCAAGCCGCCAAGGAAGTGGATGCCACCAAACGGCATGAGCTGTACAAGCAGGCCGATCGCATTCTGACTTACGAAGATCCGGCCATCATCCCGGTCTACTATGCGTTGTCGAACCTGTTGATCAAACCACGCGTCAGTGGTTACTGGCTCAGCGGCATGGGCATCAACTACCGCAACGTGACCGTCACCGGTTAAGGTACCCGTCTCGGTTGTCATTCATGACAACCGCAGTGCAGGGGTTGCCGTTATTGGCAACCCCTGTTTCATCCATGCAACGCTATGTGGCAGTACATCACCCGCCGGATTCTGCAGTCGCTGTTTACGCTCTGGATGTTGTCGGTCATCACTTTTGGCATAGCCAAAGTGACCCCGGGCAGCCCGCTCGGCCTGGACGACCCCGAATTGGCCGTAAAAATGACGCCCGAAATGCGTCAAAGCCTGATTACCGCTTACGACCTCGATAAACCCATTCCCTGGCAATATGGCAAGTGGCTCTTCAACGCCCTGCAAGGCGAACTGGGACTTTCGTTAAGTCTACGCAACGAACACGTTCAGGACATCATCGCGCGCAACTGGCCGGTTTCGGCTCAGCTCGGGTTGTCGGCAGGCGTGTTATCGATTGGTCTTGGCATCTTTATCGGAGTGCTTGCTGCGGTCAAGCGCAATACGATCATCGATTACGCCAGCATGTTCATCTCGGTCGTCGGCACTGCCGTGCCCAACTTCGTCCTTGCCATCGGCATGATTCTGCTCTTTGCCGTCACACTGCACTGGCTGCCGGTCACGGGCTGGGGCACACTGGACAGAGCCATCATGCCTATTTTCGTCCTGATGCTGGGGCCATTGGCTGGCATAGCGCGTTATGCACGCGCCAGCGTTCTGGAAGTGATCAAGCAGGATTATGTGCGCACAGCCTATGCCAAAGGCTTGACGCAACGCGTCATCATCGTGCGCCACGTGTTGAAAAATGCCTTAATCCCGGTTATTACCATCTCCGGCCCGATGCTGGCAGGCTTGCTGACTGGCTCATTTTTCGTCGAGACGATGTTCACCGTGCCGGGCATCGGAAACGCCTTCGTATCCAGCATTAACACGCGCGATTATCCCATGATCATGGCTCAGACGATGTTGTTCGGCAGCCTGATCGTCTTTTTGAATCTCGCCGCCGATATCCTGTATGGCATCGCCGATCCGCGCATTCGTTTCAACTAAAAAGATTCAAAACTCGAGATTAGGAACAGGGTTGCCCCAACAGTGTGAAACCAAATCAGGTCACTGATGAAAGCACGAGGAAATGATGAGTGAAGCCCGCACCGAGAAACAAAGCAAAACCGCGCAGGATGCTGCGCATCTATCGCGCCCGCCAGACAATCCATGGATCAAGGCTTTCAGGCGGTTGTTGCGCAACCGCGCCGCAGCAGCTGGTTTAATAATCATCCTGCTGTTCCTGCTTATTGGCATTCTGGCCGACGTGATCTCACCGTACGATCCGATCAAAGTAGACTTTGCCGCAGTGCGCCAGGCGCCCACCCTTCAACATTTGATGGGCACCGATAAGCAAGGCCGCGATATTCTCAGTCGCATTATTTACGGCACGCGCCTGTCAATGTCTATCGGCTTCCTCAGCCAGATTATGGCCGTCACCATCGGCACGATTCTTGGCTCGGTGGCAGGTTACTATGGCGGCAAGGCGGACACCCTCATCATGCGCATCACGGATGTCTTCTACGCCTTCCCCAGTCTGCTTTTCATCATCATCCTGATGGCAGCCTTCGGGCGTGGTTTCGTGAACCTACTGGTCGCCATCACCTTCTCGGCCTGGGTCGGCTCGGCGCGACTGGTGCGCGGGCAAGTGCTCCAGCTTAAGGAATTGCCCTTTGTGGAATCGGCGCGCGCCCTGGGCGCCTCTGATGCCCATATCATCCTGCGGCATATGTTGCCCAACGTGCTGAGCACGCTGATGATCGCCATTTCGTTTGGCATTCCCGGCGCGATCCTGGCGGAGTCCGGTTTGAGCTTCCTGGGCATCGGCCTGGTGCCGCCCACACCCAGTTGGGGCATCATGTTGAACGATGGGTTTGCCGTGCTGCGCGCGGTGCCACACGTCGTTTTGTTCCCCGCCCTCGTCATCGCCATCATCATGATCGCGTTCCTGTTCCTGGGCGACGGCCTGCGTGACGCACTCGACCCACGTGGCTAGACATCCGGCGCCGATCTGCATTTTAAGGTTGGAAACAACTTAAGGTTGGAAACAACCTACAGATCGGCGCTGTTCAAAATCCTCTCCATACGTTCGCGAATGCGTTCATCCGCGTCATGTCCGGTGAAGATGTAGAAACGTCCGGCGCGAATGCCCTGAAAAGCGCACTCGGCCACTTGGCTGGGCAACACACCTGCCGCCGCAGCCTGGCGCATCCGCTGTACGGTCTCCGTCTCTTCCGCAAGGTGAGCACCCTGGTCGAAGCGGCCAACATCCATAATGCGCGTATTGGCCCAGCCCGGGCACAGCACAGCGACTTTCACCTTCGCGCCTTGCTGCAGCAACGCCTGCTGCAAATTCTCTGACAACGCCACCACGGCGTGTTTTGAGGCATGGTACGGCGCGTACGAATTGAATGAAAGCAGTCCCACCACAGAAGCCGTGTTGACAATATGGCACTCGATATCTTGCGCCAGCATCAACGGTGTGAAGGCGCGAATGCCGTGGATAACGCCCCATAGATTCACCCCCAGAACCCATTCCCAATCCGCCAATGCCGTTTCCCACGGCGGCGCACCCGCCCCGGCGCCCATGACGCCAGCGTTGTTAAACAGCAGGTGAACCGCGCCGAACATCGCCATGGCCTGCTCTGCCAGCGCAGCCACTTCCGCAGCCCTGGAGACATCTACCCGGACGCTGAGCACATCAACCCCTGCTGCGCGCACCATGTGCTCCGTCACAGCCAGGTCGGCAGGGTTGATATCGGCCAGCACAACCCGCATGCCTTCTACCGCGCAACGCTCAGCCAGCGCGCGCCCGATGCCGCTTCCAGCACCCGTGATTACCGCCACTTTGTGCGAATCATTCTGTATCATGTTGTCGTGTAGTTATTCTAGCGCCCCCATGGCCCAGCGCGCCTTCACAACCCCGGACGCCATTTACGCTATGCAGGTACTTGACACACAGCGGCCGCACCTTCACAATCACCATTGCTATGACGAAGTCAAGTTCTCCCCCGCGCATCTCGACTGTTTTTGCAAACCTGCATTTTTCGTTCATTGACGTCATCCTGATTCTGTTCCCATGCGCCCTGTTGCTACAGATTCCAATGGATCCCGACCTGGGCTGGCACCTGCGCGTAGGTCAGGATATCTGGCGCGGTATTTTCCCGTTTCAGGATATCTATACGTGGTCGATGGCAGGGCACGCCTGGATAGATCATGAATGGTTGACCAATGCCTTGATGATTCAGGGCTACAACATCGGCGGGCTGATCGGTCAAAGTGTGCCATTCTTCGTCATCTGCTTTATCGCCTACATAGTCGCGGCGCGCACAGGCGCACTCATTAGCCGTCATATCCCGGAGACGACGCCGCTGAGCAACAAAGCCAGCTGGCAACTGGGACTTGGCCTGGTCACGATTGGCCTTCTCACCAACCTCCCCGTTATAGGAGGGCGCGCACAGATGATCACGCTCCTCGGCTTTGCCCTGGTCAACCACCTGATCTGGCAATACCTGCTCAACACGCGCCGCAACCTGTGGATACTGGCTCCGCTGTTCTGGGTTTGGGCTAACACCCATGCAGGCTTTGTGATCGGGCTGGCCACGCTCGGGCTGGCGCTCGGATTGCTGCTGATCGTGCGCTTCATCCCCGCGCTTCAATCCACCTTCCCGTTCGTTCTGATTCCCAGGGCGGACTATCTGCGCCGGTTTCGCCACATACTGATCGCGTTGGTTGTCAGCGTGCTGGCCACGCTCATCAATCCGTATACATGGCGCCTGTACGAAGAGGCCATCCGCACCAGCCTGGATTCTTATGCGCGCGCAGGCATCGTCGAGTGGCTGCCGGTGAATATCCAAAACCAGATCGGGTTGCTGGTCGGCGCCTTTACCTTCATGTTTGTCTGGTGGCTGTTGTGGCGGCGCAAGACGTTCAGCGCATGGCATCTGCTGCTCATGCCGATTTTCTTCTATCTCGGGATGAGTTCCAATCGCCATACCGCCTTGCTCGTGCTGTTCATGCTGCCGTGGGTGTATCTGGCAGCCGCCGCAGAACCCACGTTGCGGCACTTCCTGGAGAAGCAGGTAAACCAATTGTTCGGCGTGCACAAAGGCAACTGGGTGTATTACTCCTACAACATCGTCCTACTGCTGGTGCCGCTGGCGTTGCTCGGTTTTCGCGCTACGCAGTGGTACACCACCAGCACCGACGCCAATCGGCTGGCAGAACGCATCGGCCTGCCAACCAAGGCAGTGCAATTTCTGGCCGCGCGCGGGAATGGCGCGAACGAACGCTTGCTCAACGATTACAACTGGGGCGGTTACCTGATCTGGAATCTACCGGATTACAAAGTCTACATCGATGGTCGCATGCCTAGCTGGCGCGGCGAGAAACACATCTTCAAAGAATATAACCAGATGACCGACCTCGAACCGCCCTGGCTCGATCTGATCAACACCAACCAGATCACGTTGGTTTTGATGCCTAAAGACAACCGGTTATCCAACGTTTTGCGCCACATGCCCGCGTTCACCATCTTGTACGAAGACGACGTCGCCACACTCTTCCAGCGCTAGTAGCAGCGCCAGTGTGTCGTGTACAACCTGACGCATAGAACAGACAGCGCCCTGTTTTATTCGCCGGTTATTGGTTAGAATCAAGGTGTGGAGAAGGTTTGTTTTTACGTTCGAGAGATACCGGTGTACGGGGATGTCATCCTCGCCCCGATGGACGGCTATTCGGATTTGCCGTTCCGGGTACTTTGTCGCGAGTACGGCTCGGCCATGAGCTATACGGAATTCGTGGCGATCGAAGCTGTGCAATATGCGGCGAAGAAAGCCATGCGCATGTTCGATTATGCGCCGAGTGAAAAACCGCAGATGTCGTTTCAGATTTTCGGCGCAGACGAGGACAAGTTCATCATCGCTGCACAGAAACTGGAACGCTTTGAACCCGGCATCATCGACATTAACATGGGCTGCTCGGTGCCCAATGTCAGTGGGCGCGGCGCAGGCGCCGGCTTATTACGCGATCCGCAGAAAATCGGCCGTATCTTTAACCGCCTGAGCCACGCCGTCAGCGTGCCAGTGACGGGCAAAATACGGCTGGGCTGGGACAGCCAGACACGCAATTACCTCGAAGTGGCCAAAATTCTCGAAGACAATGGCGCTTCACTCGTCGCCGTACATGGTCGCACCAAAGAAATGAAATACGGCGGCCAGGCGGACTGGGATGCCATCGCCGAAATCAAGCAGGCCGTCAAGATTCCTGTCATCGGCAACGGCGACGTCAAGACGGCACAAGACATCGAGCGCATGAAGGCGCACACCGGCTGTGACGCCGTCATGATTGCGCGCGCCGCCATCGGCAACCCGTGGATATTCCAGCGGCGCAACCGCGAGGATGTCTCGCTCCAAGAAATGGTGCTTTTGCAGAAACGGCACCTGCAGTTGATGGTAGATTACTACGGCGACTGGGGCCTCATCTTGTTCCGCAAGCACGCGGTGCGCTACATTCATGGCCTGCACGGCGCCGCCGAATTGCGCCAAAAGCTGATGACCTGCACATCGCCAACGCTGTTTATCGAGATCATCGAAGAGTACCAGGCGTGGTATAACCGCGGTGATTTCTCCGCTCACAGCGTGGCAACAGCGCTGCCTGCGGAAGAGGCGGAGACTTGGGATACGGCAGAAGCGTGTCGCGCAGCATGAGACAATTACGGCCATGCTGAATTTCGATCAACCATCACCTCCTCCCGACAGGTTGGAGGTCATCGCCGCACTCCGCACTGCTGTTGAAGACGTCATGCTGGTCAACGGTTACACCTATGATCAGGATGGCACCGTTCATCTGCGCGGCCAGTTGAAAGTGCCCGCCGACAAAATCTACCGCATCCTGCGCGAGCGCGTCGAACGCATCGGTTATACGCCTTTCTTGAAGGAACAGAAAGACCAGGACGACAGCGACAAGCGTCGCCAAGGCGACTTCGAGATCATCGCGGTGCGCGGCGTGACGCCTCGCATCAAACTCAATACACGCATCAACCTGCTGCTCTACATCGCCACCTTTGCCTCGGTGATCATCGCCGGGATGCAATTCGGCAATTCACCCAATGGCATCGACATCAGCACAGGTTTGATGTTTGGACTGCCAGTAATGGCCATCCTCACAGCGCATGAGATGGGCCACTACGTGATCGGCAAGCGGCGCGGCGCGCCTGTATCACTGCCCTATTTCATTCCTCTGCCGTTCATCGCCCTCTTCGGCACCATGGGCGCTGTCATTGTGCAACGCGAGCCATTCGAGGATCGACGCACACTGCTTGAAGTGGGCATCGCAGGCCCCTTGTGCGGGTTCATCGTGGCCGTGCCGTTGCTGATCATCGGGCTTTTGCTCTCGCATACGCAAGCCATCGCGCCCACCCAGCAAATGATATCCTTCGGCGACTCGCTGCTCACACAGACACTCACCTTTTTGAAGTTCGGACAGCTTGCACACGGCACAGATGTGATCGCGCACCCGATCCTGATCGGCGCATGGTTCGGGCTGCTGATCACGGGCATCAATCTCGTCCCGGCTGGCCAGTTGGACGGCGGCCACATTGCCTACGCCCTCCTCGGCAAGTATGCCAAGTACTTGTCGTACGCCATGATCGCCCTCTTCGGCGCGCTTGCCTTTCTCGTCTCCGAGACCTGGTTGCTATGGGCCATCATGCTGTTGTTGTTTGGGCGCACTCACCCGCCATCACTCAATCAAGCCGTCAAGCTTGAACCCTTCCACTTCGCCCTCGCCATCATCGCCGTGCTCGTGCTGATTCTGGTATTTGTGCCAAATCCACTCTCTGTGGTGTAAGAAAAAGCAAACACTCCCGTAACCTCGGAAGGGTTGCGGGAGTGTGGTTGCCCGTGCACGTGCTACAAGGTTCTGGCTTTTTCAACGGCCTCTTGCAGTGATAGACCGGCAAATAACCCTGCGTTAAGGAGGCGTCCGCTCCTTGTATCATCAAGGAAGGCGCCGACAACGACGCCGGGAAGGCTGCTTTCCGGCGAATTCGGGGCTTGTGGGCCACCCAGATCCGTTCGGCACCAACCTGGATCCGTCAGGTTGATCAATACATCACTTCCTTCGAGTTTTGTCCCCAGGTCCCGGGTGAATTTATCGAGCGCAGCCTTACTCGCCGAATATCCGGCTTGCTCCGGCTGATCCCGTATGCCACTGGTGGTATTGACAACCCTCCCGAAGCCTCGTTCGATCATTTTGGGAATCAATCGGTAGCAAATAGTGGTCACCGCAGTGAAGTTGATCCGGAAACTCAGGTCAAAATCTTCAACCGGGGTTTTCCAGTAATCTGTCCGGTAACCGACCTGCACGGCAGCATTATTGAAAACAATATCAATGGCGGTGCCTCTGGTTTCAATGTCATCAAGCATGGCCACGACGTCCGAGTGGTTTGCCAGATCGGCCTGAACGCAATATGCCTCGACGCCCAATGTCTTTACCTCGTCCATTACTTTCAAGGTGTGCTTAAGACTCCGGCTGTGTAAAACCAGATTGCACCCTTGCCCGGCCATAAATAACGCCGCAAGATAACCAATTCCTCGGCTGGCGCCCGTTATCAAGGCCCACTTACCTTTGACAGAAATCATATCTTTATTCTCCTTCGGGTCAACGCGCAAAACCATCACCGAGGTTGCCTCTTCGATGGTCATCCTCTACTTTTCAAATTGATAAAGCAGCTCATACAGCATCACACCCGTCGCCACGGCGAGGTTGAGTGAGTCGCTGCGGCCTTTCATCGGCAGGCGCACCATCATGTCACAGGCCACTTGTTGATCAACAGACAGCCCTTCGCGTTCGCTGCCCATGAGTAACACGAGCGGGAAGCAAAATGTAGCCGAGCGGAAATCGGTGCTGCCCCGATCCGAGGTGCCCACCAGCCGGTAGTCATTCTCCTGCTTCCAGGTCAGCAAATCATCGAAGCGCGCCCGCACCAGGCGTTGCGTGAAGATAGCGCCCATGCTGGCGCGCAAGGCTGCCGGGTCGTATGGATCGGCGCTATGATCCAGCAGGATAACGCCGGCGCAACCTACGGCATCCGCTGTGCGCAGAATCGTGCCCACATTGCCGGGGTCCTGCGGTTCGTCCAATGCCACCCAGCACAGTTCGTCTCCGATGCGCACCTGGCGCAATGGTTCCCACCTTTGCCGCACTACTGCACCGATGCCCTGCGGGCCGTCTTTCTGCGAGAGGCTCTCGAACACGTCAAGGCTTACTTCAATGACGGTCAACTCACGATTGCTCTGACGTGCCGATGCTACTGCGTCCAACGCCACCTGGCTCTTAAGCAATTCAGGCGCGACGACCATCATCTCGATATCGGCGCCTGTTTGTACGGCTTCCACCACCAGGCGAATGCCTTCGACAAAAAACAGACCTGCGCGATCACGTTCTTTGCGATCGCGCAAGCTGCGGATGGTCTTGATGGCGAGATTACTGCGGCTGGTAATCAGCATACGTTCTGTACTCACACAACCTTGCGAAAGCGCTCTTGTCACTGTGACGCACCTTTCGACAACCTTCGCAAGGAGGCTGTGCGGCACTCACTTAACCTTGCGAAGGCATTCTTGTCACTGTTTCGCGCCTTTTGGCAACCTTCGCAAGGATGGATTTAGGTTTCCTGGAAGTCGCTGAATTCGTTGATCGACTCGATCTCGGCAACGCGATCCTTCGGCAGGACGCGCCGGAATGACAGCACCGATTCATCCCACGTCTTCAACAGGTCGCGCGCGCGCGGGCTGTTGGTCAATTCGTAGTGGCGGCGCAGCAACGACTTCACCAACCGCTTCATACCGGGGTTAGTCAAACGATCCACATCCACCAGTTCGCGGTTGCAGTGGTTCACAAAGGTGCCGTTCGGATCATACACAAACGCCATGCCACCGGTCATACCGGCGGCAAAGTTATGGCCAGTGACGCCAAGCACAACCACAACGCCGCCCGTCATGTATTCCAGCGCATTATCGCCAACACCTTCCACCACGCCGCACGCGCCTGAGTTGCGCACTGCAAAGCGTTCACCCGCCTGTCCTGCCGCAAAGAGCGTGCCGCCCGTCGCTCCATACAGCGCCGTATTGCCCATGATGTGATTGTCACTCCAATCGTAGGTCGTCTCGGGGAAGGGGCGGATGGATATCTCACCGCCGCGCATGCCTTTGCCCACGTAGTCATTCGCCGCGCCGACCAGATGCAGGCGCATGCCGTTGGTCGTAAATGCCCCGAAGCTCTGGCCCGCGTAGCCGCGGAAGTCGACCTCGATGGTGCCGGGCGCCAAGCCTTCGTCCATGTACTTGCGCGTGATTTCACCCGATAGCGCCGCGCCGATGCTGCGATCCTGGTTGCGGATGCTGTAGTGCAACTGCACTTTCCAGCCTTCATCAATGGCGGGGCGCGCGTCGCGCACGATTTGCGTATTCAGCGCATTTCGCGGCGGCATGGGGGCTGAATCCGTCTGGCGGCGCGGCAGCCCGGCCGGCACTGGTGTCAGCATAGCCTGTGGCATCAAGCTGGAAATCTGCTGGCTGGCCGCGCTGCCAAAGCTGGTCTTGGGTGTCAGCAACTCGGCGCGCCCAATCACTTCATCCAATGTGCGGTAACCCATCTGCGCCAGATGCTCGCGCACGTCTTGCGCCACGTATAACAGATAGGCCATGACGTGCTCAGGTTTGCCTTCGAACTTCGCGCGCAACTCAGGCTTCTGCGTTGCGACGCCGGTCGGGCAGGTATTCAAATGGCACACGCGCGCCATGATGCAGCCCTCGGCAATCAGCGTTGTCGTGCCAAACGAGAATTCGTCTGCGCCAAGCAACGCGCCGATCACCACATCGCGCCCGGTGCGAATGGCGCCATCGGCCCGGATGCGGATGCGCGCGCGCAGGTTGTTCAACACCAGCGTCTGCTGCGTTTCGGCTACGCCTAGTTCCCACGGCATGCCGGCATTTTTGATCGAGCTGAGCGGAGATGCGCCGGTGCCGCCGTTATTGCCGCTGATCTGCACCACATCGGCCAGTGCTTTGGCAACGCCAGCCGCAATCGTGCCGACGCCGGATTGCGCCACCAGTTTCACTGATACCTTCGCCTGAGGGTTGATCTGCTTCAGGTCATAGATCAACTGCGCCAAGTCTTCGATCGAATAGATGTCATGATGCGGGGGCGGCGATATCAACGCCACGCCCGGCACTGTATGGCGCACTTTAGCGATGGCATCCGTCACCTTGTGGCCAGGAATCTGCCCGCCTTCACCGGGCTTGCTGCCCTGCGCCATTTTGATCTGCAACTCCGCCGCGCTCATCAGGTACACCGGCGTCACGCCAAAGCGACCGCTGGCAACCTGCTTGATGCCGCTGTTGCGTTCATCGCCTAACCGCTCCAGTTCTTCGCCACCCTCACCGCTGTTGCTCAAGCCGCCCAGACGGGACATGGCAATCGCGAGTGTCTGATGCGCTTCGGTGGAAATGGCGCCAAAGGACATGGCCGCCGTTGAGAAGCGCCGCGCAATACTCAGCAGCGATTCGACTTCCTCAATGGGAATCGGAGCCTGATCGCTCTTGATCTCAATCAAGTCGCGCGGCTCGCTGGGCTGTTCCGGCGCGTAAAACGGCGTCGCAAAGTCTTCCTTGTACAGGCGATATCCCTCGTCGAAATGGCCGTTGGTGTGGAAGGTCTTCACCTTCGTGCGCGCCACGCCAGTCACCAGTTCAGCCTCGCCATCATACTCAATGATGCCTTCGATACGAACGGCCTTCTGCAACGCATGCACGGCTTTCGTCGAATAACCATGCGGCTCGCCACCCGCGCGCTCTTTGTAGAAGCCGGGATGATCGAGCTTTACCGCGCGCACGGATGGTGCGCCTTCGGCAGACGATTCCTTAGGATAGGCATTCGCGTGCCAGCGCAACATAATCTCGGCAATCTGGGCATAGGACATACCACCCAGACGCGACGGCGTGCCGGTGAAGCACTCGTCAATCACGGTCGGGTGCAATCCAACTGCTTCAAAGATCTGCGCACCACAATAGCTGTCCACCGTGGCAATGCCCATCTTCGACATGATCTTCATAACGCCTTTTTCAGCCGCCTTGATGTAGTTCTTAACGACGGTGTTTTCGTCCACCGTCTTATCGCGAATGCGCCCACGCTGCACCGATTCGCGCGCCGTATCAAGCGCCAGATAGGGGTTGACGGCGCTGGCACCAAAGCCAATAAGCACGGCAAAGTGATGCGTCTCGCGCGTCTCGCCACTCTCCACAATCAGGCTGGCGTGCATGCGCAGCCCCGTGCGGATGAGATGAAAGTGCACCGCGCCGACGGACATGGCAGCCGGAATGGGAGCACGCTGCGGGCCGGTTTTACGGTCGCTGATGATGAGCAGTGACGCGCCGACGCGAACCGCGCGCTCAGCGTCATCACACAATCGGCGCATTGCTTTTTCCAGCCCGCGCGGCCCGTCAGCGACGCTGAAAGTGGCATCGAGCACGACGGATTGGAAAGCACTGTCATCGATCTGCTGAATCGCCTTGAGTTCCTCAGTCCGTAGTATGGGGCTGTTCAAACGCACCAGATGCGCGTTGCTCTCGCTCTCTTCAAGCAGGTTGCCACGCGCGCCAATCAAGACGCGCATCGACATGACCTGATCTTCGCGCAGGTGGTCAATCGGCGGGTTCGTGACTTCCGCAAAGCGCTGTTTGAAATAGTTGAACAGCGGACGCGGTTTGTTCGAAAGCACCGCATGGGGCGTGTCGTCGCCCATCGAGCCCATCGGCTCCGTGCCATCTTCGAACATGGTCTTGACCACGACGGTCAATTCTTCACTCGTCCAGCCAAACGATGCCTGTTTCACGAGCAGTGCATCGGAGTTGACGGCAGGTTGTTCGAGCGCAAGGTTGGCCACCTCTTCGAGGCGGACGCGCTGACGCGCAGCGATATCGCGATATGGCTTGCGCGAGGCGAGTTCCTTAAGAATATCGTCATTCGTGAGCAGGCGGCGCGCCTGCAAATCGACGCACACCATCGTGCCGGGGCCGAGTTTGCCGCTGGCAATGATCTTCTCCGGGTCAACATCAAGCGCGCCGATCTCGCTGCCGGCGTATACGATGCCATCGTTGGTGTGAATGTAACGGGCAGGGCGCAGGCCATTGCGATCGAGCGTCATGCCGACGCGCACGCCATCGCTGAACGCAATACCGGCCGGGCCATCCCACGGCTCCATCATGCCTGCGTGATAGCGAAAGAATCCTTTCACCGCCGGCGACATATCAGGGTCTTTTTCCCACGCCTGCGGCGCCATCATCTTGACCGCATGGGTAATATCGCGCCCACCCGACGTGAGCAGTTCAAGCACGTTGTCGAACATGCCGCTGTCGCTGCTGGCTTCGTCGATGATCGGCGACAAGTCGTCGATCTCGCTGCCCCATATGAGCGATTCCAGTTGTGACTCACGTGCGCGCATCCAGTTGATGTTGGCTTGCAGCGTGTTGATCTCGCCGTTATGGCACATGAAGCGGAAGGGCTGCGCACGCTCCCATGTGGGCATGGTATTGGTGGAATAGCGCTGATGAAAGAGACAATGTGAAACCTTGAAATCGGGGTCGTTCAGGTCGAGGTAGAACCGGCGCAGTTGCGGCGCTGACACGAGGGCTTTATAGCACACGGTTCGGCACGACATGGATGGGATGTAGAACCCGGGCAGCGAAGCATGGCGCTTAGCGCCGGTTTCGCTGAAGATGCGGTTCTGAATGCGCGAGCGAACGAGAAAAAGGAACTGGTCGAATGCCAGTTCGGTGCGGATGCTGTCGGGGCGCTCGATAAGCACCTGCTGAATGTCGGGCAGGGTCTCGAAGGCGCGCTTGCCCAGTACGTTGGGCTCATGCACCACGGTGCGCCATGTCAACGCCTGCAGGTTGTTGCGCAGCATTTCGTCGGCAATAATGGCGCGCGCCTGGGTGTTGAGGGCCGGTTCGCGCGGGAGAAAAAGCATGCCGAGGGCAATATCGCCGGGGCGATGGGCGCGCTGGCCGATGCGCTCGAGTTCACGGTTGATGAGTGTGTGCGGAATGGAGCATAGAATGCCCGCGCCGTCGCCGCTTCTGCCATCGGCGTCAAATGCGCCGCGATGGGCGAGGCGTTCGAGGCACTTTAATGCATCATCGAGGATTTTGTGTGTCGCCCGGCCGGATAGATCGGCCACAAAGCCGATGCCACACGCGTCGTGTTCGAAGCGGGGATCGTATAGAGGATAGTCACTCGCGATGTTTGTCATTGGGGGAATTATAACCGCGCAGTGATATGAAAATAAGAAAAGTTGCGCTGGAACTTGATGGTTTGAAACAGTACACGTGAGGTAAAACAAGCGGGCGACGGGATTCGAACCCGCGAACTTCTGCTTGGGAAGCAGACGCTGTACCACTCAGCTACACCCGCGAAGGAACCTTACTGCTGCGATTATACAACATGCTGGAGACGTTCTGACTTTCGGAATCCGCTTTGTCAGTTTATTGTGATCAGAATTTCAGCCAGATCGTCAAGAGTCTTGTTATGCTTATATCGAAAGTTAGAATCACGGATTAAAAGGAGTAAATAAAATGAGCGGTGTGATTGTTAAGCAAAGTCGACCCGGTTGCCTGATCCAAATCTTATGGTTCGTACTGGTGGGCTGGTGGGCTGGCCAGTTGTGGATCGCGGTGGCGTGGTTCCTGGCCGCGACAGTGATCGGCATCCCGCTGGCCGTCGCCATGTTCAACAAGCTGCCCGACATCATCGCCTTGCGCGGGTCGGACACTTACCGTGTGACTTATCACGGTCGTCACGCCGTCATCAGTGAAACTCCGCAACACAGCTTCCTGCTACGCGCGTTGTGGTATTTGCTGGTAGGCTGGTGGCTGACCGGCGTGTGGGTTGAACTGGGC
The DNA here is from genome assembly GCA_903873965.1 of uncultured bacterium. Taxonomy (GTDB): domain Bacteria; phylum Chloroflexota; class Anaerolineae; order J036; family Brachytrichaceae; genus CAIXPS01. The sequence continues at coordinate 11,211 of CAIQQO010000480.1, read as the reverse complement.
TATGTGCTATGCGCCACAGTGATCGGCCTGCCAGTTGGCTTCTGGATGTTCGACAGAGTGCCGGCGGTGCTGTCGCTGCGAAGATGAGAATTCGACAGGATTCCGGAAGTGTGCCGTTGGGCGCATAATGGATAAAACGTAAGAGGAGTTTATCCATGAAGATCACTGGCGTAAGAACCAAGTTATATGAGTTCGATCTGGCGCGACCGATCAGCGACGCGAACGATCCGGCAGGGCGCCAACACGTCACCAATCTGGCCGTGTTCATCGATACTGACACGGGCATCACTGGAACCGCGTTGGGATCGCCTGCGGCGCGCAGCCATATCCACGGCATGGTCAACGACCTGCTGATCGGCCGCGACCCGCGCGGCGTGAAAGGTCTGTGGAAGAAAATGGTCGATGCCGTTTTCAAGAGCAATAACCGCGGCATCGTGAACGACGCCCTCAGCGCCATCGACGTGGCGTTGTGGGATATCAAGGCCAAAGCCAATCATGAACCACTGTGGAAGACACTTGGTGCGTCGACCCGCAAGGTGAAGGCGTACGCCAGCGGTATCGAGATCGGCTTGTCCGACGACGACATGCGCGCGTTTTACACGAGCCTGGCAGCACGTGGCGTGAGCGCCGGCAAGCTCAAGGTGGGGTTGGACATGGACACCGACCTGCGCCGCCTTGCCATCATGCGTGATGCCCTCGCCACATCGGGCAAGCCGCCGGTGCTGATGATCGACTCCAACGAATACTGGTCGCCCAAGCAGGCCATTCGCCACATCAGCCGCATCGAACGCGAGTTCGACCTGACGTGGGTCGAGGAACCCGCGCGCCGCTGGGATTACCGGGGATTGCGGTTGGTGTCGCAAAGCGTCAAGGCCGCCGTTGCCACCGGTGAAAACCTCGACGATATCAGCGAGTTCATGCCGCTCTTTCTCAATGAAGCCATCGACGTCATCGAGGTAGGCAGCGGGACATCAGGCATTACAGGCGCATTGCAGGTGGCCGACATGGCCTATGGCTTCGACCTGCCTGTCGCACTGATGAACAGCCCCGCCAACTTCATGGCACACCTGGCCGCCGCACTGCCCAACCACTACATGATGGAAGTGGCCGAACTAGGGCGGGAAGTGGCACTCACCTTCGACTGCCGCATCGAGGATGGCTGGATCGTGCTTGGCGACACGCCCGGTCACGGCATGGTCTTCGATGAAGCGCGTCTGGCAGCCCTGGAAGTCACAGCGCCATCGCCACGGGGCGGCGCAATTGGCTGGGGTCGCCGCCGTGGTGCCGGGCTATACGAAGTGCCTCCCGGCGAACCGCAGGAAATCGGCGAGGAATAAGCACCGCCCACACGACGCACTACAGGGTACGCTGGCGTGACACGAAGCACCCGTGAATGCGTCGTGGCGCAAATCAAAAGGGTATAATCCAAGCAGGTCGAACACGATCAACGTCTTTGACAGGGAACAAGTATCGAAAGCGGCACAGAGAGCTTGGCACGTCTCAACGATGAGACAAAGGTGTGAGTCGGGCGCCAGTCATTTGATATTCGCCACCCTTGAGACACAGGAAGAAAACTGCGCCCTACCGCACAGTGAGTAAAACCTGACGGGTACTCCCGTTATAGAGTGGCACCGTGAATGCGCGGTGCAAAAGGCCCTTTCCGTGAGGCATGGGCGAATAGAGGTGGTACCACGAGCACAAAGCTCGTCCTCTGGATCAATCATACTGTGATCCGGAGGACGAGCTTTTTTGTTGCTCACCCGCCGGGGAGGTGGAAGACATGGATACGCTGACTGTTCAAGAACTGCGTGAACGCTATCAACGCTTCTTTGAGGTACGTGGACATCGCCCTATTCCGTCGGCATCGTTACTGCCGGAAAACGACGCCAGTGTGCTGTTTACCACAGCCGGCATGCATCCGCTGGCCCCCTATCTACTGGGTGAGACACATCCACTGGGTAACAGGCTGGTTGACGTGCAGCGCTGTATCCGCACCGGCGATATCGATGAGGTCGGCGATCCTTCGCACCTGACCTTCTTCGAAATGCTGGGCAACTGGTCACTGGGCGATTACTTCAAGCGCGAATCGCTGGCGTGGAGCTACGAGTTTCTGACGCAGGAACTACACCTTGATCCGGCACAGCTTGCAGTCACCGTCTTTGCGGGTGACGCCGATGCACCGCGTGATGATGAATCGGCGCAAATCTGGCTCAGCCTTGGTATCCCGGCAGAACGCATTCACTTCCTGCCGAAAGAGGACAACTGGTGGGGCCCAGTGGGCAACGCCGGCCCATGCGGTCCCGATTCGGAAATCTTCTTTGACACGGGACGGCCGGATCATCCCGGCTGCCGTCCAGGCTGCGGTTGTGGCAAGTGGCTGGAGATTTGGAACAATGTATTCATGGCGTATCGGAAGACAGCGCAGGGCGATCTGGTGAAGCTAAGCCATGCGAACGTCGACACTGGCATGGGACTTGAGCGCACAATTGCGGTGATCAACGGTTTCGACGACGTTTACAGGATTGATACGCTGGCGCCGCTGATCGCACAGCTTGAGTCGCTAACCGGTTACGCCTATGCAGAACCGCAGCACACTCGTCCTTTCCGCATCGTGGTCGACCACATCCGGGCAGCGACCTTCGCGATTGCCGACGGCGCGCTGCCAGGCAATGTCGAGGCAGGCTATATCGTACGTCGACTGATCCGGCGCGCCATCCGTTATGGCTATGACCTGGGCATCCGTCAGCCCTTCTGTGCGCAGATGGCCAAGACGGTGGTGCAGTTGCTGGACGATGCCTACCCGATTCTGGGGCAACGGCGCGTGGTTATCGCCAATGAGTTGACCTGCGAGGAGACGCGCTTCAAGGCAACGCTGGAACGCGGATTGCACGAGTACCGCAAGTTGATCGAACGGGTGCGTCGCGTAGGCACACCCATGATATCCGGCGAGAGTGCATTTGACCTGTATGAAACCTTCGGGTTCCCACTACCGCTCACGCTGGAACTGGCACGCGAGGATGGTTTGCGGGTAGATGAAAACCGCTTTGAGGCGTTGCTGATAGAGCATAAGGAGACATCGCGGCGCGGCGCGGCGCAGAAATTCAAAGGCGGATTGCAGGATCAATCCGAACAGACGACGCGGCTGCACACGGCGACGCATCTGCTGCATACGGCACTGCGTCAGGTGCTTGGCGCCTCGGTGCGCCAAATGGGATCGAACATCACACCAGAGCGACTGCGCTTCGACTTCTCTTATCCCGAGGCGTTGAGCGACGCTCAGTTGCGCGAGGTGGAACGGCTGGTGAACGAGGAGATCATGCGCGATGACGCGATCAGTTACACCGTCATGCCACCGGCGCAGGCGATTGAAAGCGGCGCGCTGGCTTTCTTCGGCGCGAAGTATGGTGATATGGTCAAAGTGTACTCAATCGGCGCGTTCTCACGTGAGGTCTGCGGCGGGCCACATGCAACCCGCACCGGCGAACTGGGCAGATTAACCATCATCAAACAGGAAGCCGTAGGTCAGGGCGTGCGACGGATCCGGGCTGTTATCGGGGTTTAGACTCCAGGGTTAAGGTGAAGTGATGAGACAGAAACTGAGCATCGTGACGTTGGGCGTGCGTGATCTAGCGCAGTCGATTGCGTTCTATCGTGATGGGCTGCAATGGCACACAACCCACAAAGTAGGCGAAGGCATTGCATGGTTCCCGCTGGGCGGTATCGTCCTGGCACTGTATCCGCGTGAAGCATTGGCCGAAGATGCCACAGTCGATTCACGCGGCAGTGGATTCACTGGAATCACGCTGGCGCACAACTGCAAAGATGAAGTCGAAGTCGATGCGGTTCTAGCACAAATGGCGGCACTCGGCGCGCGCATCGTCAAGCCGGCGCAGAAGGTGTTCTGGGGCGGTTACAGCGGTTACTTCGCTGACCCCGACGGCTACCTGTGGGAAGTGGCCTACAACCCGTTTACGCCTTTCGACGAGAACGACAACCTGGTGATCTAGCGCCGTCGCAGGGCGGCGGTTATGGCTTGGGCTGCGTATCGCGTTTCTTCAACATGTCCGCGATGCGGTTCTGATCCAGTGCTTTGCCTGCATCCGCAGGCGCGGTGGCATCTGAAGCGGCGTTTGCAGACTTGGCTGAGGCACTTGTTCCCTGTGCGTCGGCCTTCGCCGCGGTCTGCGCATGCGCATTCGGTTGCGACAGGCGCTGTTCCGCCTCTTTGACACGCGCCGCAGGAGGCGCCTGCTCCTGCCGTTTGCGAATCACGGTCAGTTGCGCATCAAGGGACTGCAGTTCGATGCGCAACTTCTCAGTCGTCGTCGCGTAGTTGCGCCAGCGGTCGCTCAACTGGCGAACGTTGTTTTGAAGCTGGTTCAGTTGCGTCAGCTTTGTCCGCGCGACTTCATCATGGCCGCCGCGCACAGCGACATTCAAGGCCTCTTCCATCGCGTCCGCTTCGGTGCGAGCCACGCGCCAAGCCTGTTCGGCATTCTGCTCACGAGTTTCAGCCTGCACAAGTTGCTCTCGTACTTTGACGGCGCGGCCTTCGGCAGTTTTGAGCAGGGATGCGGCCTGCGCTGGATTTCCCAGGGCAGGTGCTGAAGACTTGACGGCCGGCGCTCCAGGACGCAGAAGGGTGTTGGCCTTCGCACGCAACAACAGGGTTAATTGGCTAAAAAGATCCATCTCTACAGGTGAGTGTAGCACTTTTACGACGGGGTGGATGACAACGGGCTGACGAATGGCGTCACCGGGCGCCGACGATCACATCAACCTCTGCCTGCACCACGATCTGTCCGAGGCTGAATTCACCGTCTTCGGGCAGTTGCTCAGATGCGCTGGCTGATGCCTGCGCGACGTTCTGGGTCATGTTAGCCAGGTTGGCAGCAGAACTCATACGGCTACTCCAGCCCCAGCCGGCGTAATACCAGTTCGAGTTGTCAGTAATGCTTTGTACACTGCCCACAGTGAGATTGGCGGCAGCAGCCATGCCCTGCGCCTTCTCTAGTGCCGCCTTGATCGCCATCGTCCGCGCCTGATCGCGCAGTTCGCGCAATCGTGAGGTGCTGAACGATACATCATCGACACTGGTGACGCCTGCCTCCAATGCGACAGTAAGTACGTCGCTCAATTGGCTGATCTGGTGCAAGGCTACAGACAGCGCGTTACTGGTGCGATAGCCCGTGATCGTGCGCATTGATCCGCTGTTGTAGTTGTATTCCGGCAGGACAGAAAAGTAATCAGTGGCAATATCCTGCGCCGGCACGTTCTGGTTGCGAAGCGCTTTGATGACTGCCTCAATAATCCTGGCGTTGCCAACCTGCGATTCACGCGGCGTGGATGCAACCGTTTCCACACCCAACCTCAGCGTCACCTTGTCGGGTTGCACTCGCACAACGGCGCTGCCACTCGTGGTGATGTGAGCTGGCAACGCTGCTTCTGTTGAAGCCGCCTCAGTGGTAGATGCGGATGCTTGTGGTATCGGGATGCCGGCTGGTGCAGGCCGCGAAACTATCAACAGCGCGGCTCCCAATGCGATCAGCCCGCCAATCAGTGCGTATCGATCTTTATTCATGACATGCCTCCGGGTAAGGTTTAGTCTACTATAATCTCTCGCGGAGGAAGCACATGAGCCATCTAAAACCATTACTCGACTTTCTGGGCGAGTTGCGCGTGAACAACAACAAGGTCTGGTTTGAGGCGCACCGGGCGCAATACACCGAAGCGCGCAGCTTGTTCGAGGATTTTGTCCAGGATGTCATCCACGGGATTAATGAGTTTGATCCGCTCCCCGGCCTGCAGGCCGCTGATTGCCTGTTTCGGATTAACCGTGATGTGCGATTCTCGAAAGACAAGTCGCCGTACAAGGCCAACATGGCCGCAGCGATTGCGCCAGGCGGGCGCAAGTCAACACAATCACCCTATTACCTGCACATTGCTCCCGGTGATTCATTGCTGGCCGGCGGCGCCTACATGCCCTCGAAGGAACAACTGGCGCGCATTCGCGATAACCTTGCCGGCGGCGCGCCGGAGCTGCACCAGATCATCGCGGCACCAGGCTTTCGCCAGTATTTCGATCAAGTGAGTGGCGAGAAATTGAAGGTAGCCCCGAAAGGTTATCCGAAAGATCACCCGCAGATTGAATGGCTTAAATACACCTCGCTGACGGCGTATCATCATATATGTGACGCTGATTTATGCGCGCCCTATATCACAGAGCATGTGCTGAAAGCATGCGCGGCGTTCAAGCCATTTCTCGTCTGGATGAACGCGGTTGCCGGGCCCGCTACAAGCGCAGGAGAGCATTGATGGTTCATCTATCAGAACACGCCATCCTTGTCGAGACGCGCTCCGCAGGTTCGCCCTGTATATAGCCAGATAAATGGTCATGTCTCACGCCACCCAAATCCCGCCTGGTGACCATCGCGCCACGTTTGGCGATCTGCTCAAGATTTTGCGGATACGTCAGCGCATGACTCAGCAGGAGTTGGGGATACTGCTGGGATATTCTGCGCCGCATATTGCACGATTGGAAAGTGGGGAACGAACACCAGATCCGGTCATGGTGAAAACAAGGTTCATAGAAGCGCTGGCACTACAGCATGAACCAGAGCTGGCCAATCAACTCATGGCATTAGCCGTTGCGCCACGCGGCACCCACGACGCCTTCGAGCGCGCATCTGGCGACGAAGCAACCTCGATTGTGGAAATGCCGCAGTCTGCCGATATCCAATTGACCAATCTGCCGCATCTGTTTAGCAGTTTCGTTGGCCGGCAGGCAGAGATTGCCCGCATCAAAGCAGCGTTGAGCCAGACTCGGTTATTAACCCTGATTGGGCCAGGTGGCAGCGGCAAGACACGTTTGGCTATCGAAATGGCAGTCACCTATCAACGGCAGAACGGGATGACACATGGGCCGAACAGAACGCCTGACGGCATCTGGATTGCCGAGTTGGCACCGCTGACCGATGGGAACCAGGTGGCTGACCGGATTGTGCAAACGCTCAAGCTGCCGCAAAAAAGCAATCAGCCCCTGGGCGCTTTGATCGGGTACCTTAAGCCCAGAAACACTTTGTTGATTCTTGATAATTGCGAGCATGTGATACAGTCCTGCGCTGAATTGACTTCTGCCTTATTACAGGCCTGCCCGCGATTAAGCATCGTTGCGACAAGCCGCGAAGGATTGAATATTCCCGGCGAAGTCATCTTTCAAGTACAAACACTGCCCATCGACGACGCCATTCAACTCTTCTGCGACAGGGCCAAGTCATCCAATACTGCTTTTGCGCCGGATGATGAGAGTATCAAGGCCATCACCAGGACATGCGTCCAGGTCGACTGCATCCCACTTGCCATTGAATTGGTCGCAGCGCGGGCAATGACAATGTCCATGCAAGTGACAGCACGACGACTCGATAAACGATTAGACCTGCCGAACAGAGGCAACCGCGCCGCACATCCGCGCCATCAAACATTGCGCCAGCTCATCGATTGGAGTTACGACTTGCTTTCGGTTGCGGAACGCGCCTTGTTTCGGAGACTGGCGGTTTTTCAGGGTGACTTCACGCTAGAAGCCACAGAATCCATATGCGCAGAATGGAACTTTAGTGATGAGCCAGGCGCATCAAATCCTATAGAGGTCGTTGTTGCACTGGTGAGTAAAAGCCTGGTGCAACTGGATAACCAGGGCGCAAAAACGCGCTATCGCCTACTCGAGACGATCCGCGAATATGCGTGGGAGAAACTGGCCGCGCACGGCGAGGTTGAAATGGCGCGACACCGACATGCCGAATGGTGTCTGAGCCTGGCAACCACAGCCGAAGCAGCCTTCTATCGCCCTGAGCGCGAGAACTTTACAGACACGTTGCAACGAGAACAGAGCAATATCCGCGCCGCGATGGAGTGGTGCTGTGCCAGCGATGTGACCATCGGCCTGCGGCTGGTTGGCGCTCTATGGCAGTACTGGCTGATCGGCGGCGCCCAGGAGTATCGCGAAGGGCTGCGCTGGGCGGAAGCCATTCTGCAGAAGGCTGGGACCGCTGCACCGCAGGCGCTGCGCATACCGGTTATCCTTGGCGCAGGCTTGCTGCGGATTGAGTTGAATTGGAGCGATGTCACCGCCGCGCACTACTGCGAAGAAGCCTTGGCGTATGGGCGGAGCAGCAGTAACGCCAACATCACGGTATATGCGCTGGAAGGGCTGATACGCGGCGAACTCTACGGCAGAAGAACGATTGATCCCGGCGAGATGATAGCGCAAGCCCTGGATATGGCGGACCAAACCACGGCGCCGGCATGGTTTCGCGCCATGACCCTCAACAACATGCCAAATTACAACGTGTTGGTGAAGCGTGACTATCAGAGCGCATTTGTGGCTGCCGAAAAGTCATACGACTTATGGCGCGTTTCAGGAGATGTGCAGGGCATCTTGAAATCGCTGATCCACCTTGCGCAGGTGTCGCTCTACCGCGTTGATTTTCCGCAGGCAATCCACTATGCGGAAACCGGGCTGGCCGTGTTGCAGTTGCACAACGACTATTACCAGGAGTTAATGCTGCGAAAACTCTTGGGCGAAGCATGGCGTTATCTCGGTGTGCGTGACCAGGCCCGGGCGACGACAGAAGCGTATCATGCCCTGGCGCTCAGGTATGACGAAATGTCTAATGTGGCCAGCGCGCTTGAGCTATTCGGGAAAATTGAGCGCGATGCAGGCGATTATCAAAATGCATGGACATTCTATGCGCAAGGCATTCACATTTACGCCAGTGATTTGGATCCGTGGCATTTGACGCGAAGACTCCCTGTGTTTATCTCTCATATTGCCTGTCTTGCAGTTTTGCGTGGGCATGTGCGAAAGGCAGCGTATCTGTTTGGCATAGCCTCTGGCGCCCTGAAATCGACTGTGCATGGCTGGATGGCGCCGCAAAATCGCTTTGAGTTTGCGCCGTATATTTGCGCAACACGCCAGGCATTATCAGTCGATGAATTTCAAGCCGCGTATGCCGAAGGAGAAGCAACACCAACGAATCAGATGCTGGCGGTGCTTCTTGCAGTCCTGCCCGAAGGCGCTGATCCCCTGTTCGATCAAGGCCCTCAGTAGCCAAAATGCGAGCGATGTGGTTGAAAACGCAGATGGCGCGTGAACGGATACGCTTCAGACTTAATCTTCTGTGAAGTAGTCCTGGTCGATGCGTTTGACAACGTAGCTAACCATCTCTGAAACGCCGACGTTGTAGTCGATCATCAGTTGTGCCAGTTGTTCGCCATCGATCAGGACAATCTTCTGATTGATCAACCGCACATAGTCCTTGGCATCCTGAGTGAACTGTGAGGTTGTGATGAACACACCTTTGTTTGCGCGCTGTCCCATGATGCTTCCAGTGAACGCCTGAACGGTGGGGCGCCCAACCGTGCCTTCCCATCGCTTAGCCTGTATGTAGATAGCATCCAGTCCCAGTTTGTCTTCCTTGATGATGCCATCAATGCCGCCATCACCACTTCTGCCGACTGCTTCGCCTGCATCTTTGAGTGAACCTCCATATCCCATGGCTACCAACAGCTTGATGACTAATTGCTCGAAGAATTGTGGTGACGCTTGTTTGACACGCTCCAATAAATCCTGGGCGAGTGTTTCTCGAAGATTTTGGTAACTCGATTCAAGAATTTCTTCAGGTGTGAGTTGATGTTCACTGTTTACTATTGTCTGTAGCTGGTCCGGGGCCGGGTCTGTGGCTGATGCTGATCGTGCCATAAACTCACGGAATTCCGGAAAACGCCTAAGAAGAGCATTATTGATAGCAGCTGGATTCTCCGCTAATACATCCTTCCCTCGTTGGGTAATTATGCATTTCCCACGTACAGGGCGCTCTATTAAGCCAGCCTTGTACATGTAAGTAATTGCCCAGCTAACTCGACTTACAAATACGAGTGTTCCACCACTTGGCAGTAGTTCATGTAATTCATCTTCAGACAGGCGTAGCTGTTGCCCAAGAATACTGGCCAGTTCCTTTGCTGTGTGTTCCCGTCCGTCGCGCATCAATAACGCAATAGGTAGCATGAGATGCTGATAGTCAGGTATTGTCATACACTCCCCTTTAATGACATTATCATTGCTTCCTGGAAAATCCCACGCCCATTTGGGGTTTACATTCAATCGCGCGCGTGATGATCTACTATGATGGAGCCAGCAGGGACTAATTCACTTACAGTTTATTATCCGGGTAGTAGCGCAGTGATATACCCAATAAAACAATAACTTGTGAGGCGTCATATGAATACCCACCCACTCTTGCTACTTGATGACATCGGAATTGAAGAAAAAGATGTTAGCTGGCCAAAAATAGAGAAGGCATTAATTCGGATGGATGGCTACACACATACCCTTGTGACATTAGGGATGTCAAAAACAGGATCATTGATGGCAGGTGGAGGTAACGAGAGACGGTACACCGTGGTGTTTTTTCCAGAGGAAGAAGATTCGCTGACACTTACTGAGCCGAAAGCATCTGGGCCTAACGTGCAGTTAGTAGTAGGCGGACAACCGGGCGATTACGAATCCAAGCACATCGTAAGTCAAGCAATCCTAACAAAGGTTTTTCAGTATTACTGGAAACATGCGAGACTTCCCGGAGATACATTGTGGGAAATCGCCAACACAGGACTATTGGTCGATATAAATAAGTACATGTAAACCTGATTGGAAGTCAGTTTACTGGACTACAACGCCCATTGTGACAGACGCCTGCGGCAATGCTGCTTTGTGACACCAGCACACTGGGCGCTATTACGACCACAACCTTCGCATACGATGCCAACGGGCAATTAACAGCAATTAATGGGCAGCTTGAATGAAATGATGGTCATATGCAAATGCCTGTTGGGTTTTACCTTACGGCGCAAATGTAAACCTGACAGCATCTGTGAAGCTGATATTTCACCTCGTGCTGTTATAAACGCTGAGAGAAAGCGCAAGACGGCGCTCAATTGTGCGTCGTCTTGTTACCTCACCAAGCCCTGCGCCATGATAGGCGAAAGGCAAGTTTGATCCACTATGCAGATGCTGGTTCTTTGTCCTCAATCAGCCCGATATAGGTACCGACCTCATAAAAGGCTTTGATGACGCGCTCAATCTGCTCGTCCGTATGCGTGGCCATATAGCTAGTGCGCAGCAGACTCTTGTTCGGCGGGACGCCGGGAGGCAACACG
>CAIQQO010000479.1 GCA_903873965.1 uncultured bacterium | reverse complement strand
GGGTGGATAGTTTAGGGGTGCCTGAATGAGTTTTGACGCGCGTACTCTGGCATTTGTCATCGGGTGTGTTTCAGCCGTGGTTATGGCGATCATGGTCTACATCCGTTTGACCCACAAAGTCTATGCCGGGTTCACAGAGTGGACCTGGACATTTATCCTGTCGGCCATCGTCGCGGTGTTACTCGGTCTGCGCGGTTCGATCCCCGAACTGCTTTCCGTCGTCGTGATGAATACACTGTATGCGGGCGGCTACGTGCTGCTGGTTAACGGGCTGCGCAAGTTCCACAATCAACCGCCGGTGCGCGCCAATCTGGTGTTGCTGGTGATCATGACCCTCGGCGTGTTGTATACCGTCTATATCGATGTTGACATCTCTTTACGCGCATTCATCATCGCAAGCATGGTGGGCGTCATCACACTGAGGGCTGCCATCGATCTGTTCATGCTGACCAGAAAAGACTCGCGCACTGGAACCAGGCTGGTCATTACAGCGCTCATCGCTCTGACCTGCAACCAGGTGATACGCGCGCTTGCCGCAGCGCACTCGAACACCGAAGGCGACTTCTTTGATCCCGGCGTCGTGTCTGCTACCGAAACCAACCTCTTTCTCATCCTTTCGCTGCTCTCGATCGTCATCCTTGTGTGCAGCCTGATCCTGCTGGTGAGTGAACGGCTGACGCTGGAATTGCACAGCGCCCAGACGGAGCTGCATCTGCTGGCCCAGACCGATGCGTTGACCGGCGTCAGCAACCTGCGCCATTTCAGCCAGGAAGGCGACGCGGCCTTGTTGTTGGCGCGCGCCAACAACGCGCCATTGGCGCTGATCGTGTTGGATATCGATTTCTTCAAGGAAATCAACGACACCTATGGCCATCACGCGGGCGATGCCGTATTGAAACTGACGGCCCATGCCTGTAAGAGCGCGTTGCGCAAGAGTGACTTGCTGGCGCGCGTGGGTGGAGATGAGTTTTTCGTTTTGCTGCCCGATACGGATGACGCCACTTGCGCGCAGGTTCTCAGTCGCATCTCGGACAGTGTGGCGCGCCTCGACTTAACGAGCGTCGGCGTGGCTAACCGGCTGACGATCAGCGGCGGCTGGGCCACCCTGAGCGCCGACGACGCCAGTCTAGCCGCGTTGATTCGGCGCGCCGATGCCGGCATGTATCGGGAAAAGACATGCAGGCATCAGGCTGATCATGCCCATCGCACTTCCCTGCAGGTGTCGGCGTGACCTTTACCCTGGATACCCGGACTCTGGCATTCACGATGGCGTGCGTCACGACCGCGATCACGGCCATCATGCTGTATATCCAGTTGACCCAGAAAACCTATCCGGGATTCAAGGCATGGACGGGTATGTTTGCCTTGTCGACAGCGGCAACAGCCCTGATCGGCCTGCGCGGTGCGATTCCCGATTTCCTCTCGGTCGTTGTGGCGAACATGTGCGCCGTTGGCAGCTATGCGGCGCTGATCAGGGGCTTGCGGCAGTTCTACAATCAGCGACCGGTGCGCCTGAACCTGGTGTTGCTGTTCTTGACGGCGGTGGGGTTGATCTACCTAACCTATGTGGCAGTAGACATTCATCTGCGCGCCGTGATCATTGCAGTGGCCGGCTGCATCATGGCGCTCAGGTGCGCCCTCGATTTGCTGCGCATGGTGGCGCAGGGCAAAAGCCATGGGGCAGGGTTGATCACCT
>CAIQQO010000478.1 GCA_903873965.1 uncultured bacterium | reverse complement strand
TGAATGCGGCAGAGTCCTCATTCAGAATCAGCCAATGTATCGTCACCCGTTTCGGCGGGAAAGCGTAGCCATGCGGACACCATGCAAGTAGCTTCCCTTCGGGAAGAAGCCGCCGTCCCTTCAGGGCGAGCGGAGTGTCACTAGTTAGAATTGTTGTACCAGAACAATATTGTTTGACAAGGTAACGAAAGCAGCTCATAGAATCCAAAGCATATGAGCTGGGCTAATCGAATCATCGCAACGGGAAACGAGAACCCGACCGAACTTCTCGCCCGAAATAATCCTGACAACTGGCGATTGCATCCGCGTGTGCAGCAGGATGCGCTACTTGGACTAATGCAGGATGTTGGTGTCGTTCAAGATGTCATAATTAACCGGCGCACCGGTTTTCTCGTCGATGGTCATTTGCGCGTGTTTCTCGCAGCAGAGCACAAGCAGCCATCCATTCCAGTGAAGTACGTGGATTTGACGTCGGCAGAGGAAGCCGTCGTACTGGCCACGTTTGACCCACTTACTGATCTGGCGAAACCCGATCCGGAGCGTCTCAATAAATTGCTTGCGAGCGTGAGTATCGACAACCCAGGTGTGCGCAAAGGGCTGGTCATTGCTGCCAATCGAGCACGCCAGGCCATCGATGCCGTGGGTGCCGGCTCGCTCCTGCAATCTGACGAAGTGCTAACAGGTCTTCTCGACCCGTCCGATGGGCGCGAGCAGGGCGGCAATCCCCTCGTCAAGAGCATCCAGTTCATGGACTATCACATTCCATTAACGGATCGCGAGTCTATTGCGCTGAAAGCGATGATGAGCGCCTGGATTGAGCAATACGGCGAAGAGAAACCTGGATTTCTCCTGACGTTGCTGCCATGGCCGACGGAAGATTCGGGAGTGGCCGGCTTCCTTGCATTGCCTGCTCCAGCGATGCCAGACGCCCCGGAAACGAAAGACGAAGGAGATGCCGAATAATGGCAAATAGCAAGATATGGGATAACCGCATCGTCGGGTACGACAACCTTGATCCGCGGGTGATAAAGGCGAACGAAAGTAACTGGAAACGGCACCCGCCGAAGCAGCGCGAGAAGATGCTCGTCATGTTAAACACGATTGGGTGGGTACAGGACGTCATCATCAATAAGACGAGTGGCAAAATGGTTGACGGCCATTTGCGCGTCGATCTGGCTATCCAGGCCGGTGAGGCGACAGTGCCGGTAAAGTATGTCGAATTGACTGAGGATCAAGAGATCAGCATCCTCACGATGATGGACACGATCACATCAATGGCCGTTGTAGACTTCGAGAAGTATACGGCGCTGGTCATCAAGACAGAAGCTGAGGAAGAAACCCCGCTCAAGCAGCTTATGAAGAAATTCTCTCGCGCAAACCGCTGGAACCCGATAATCGTATCTGGTTTATCTTCGAGTTACAGAAAATCCTGTGTGACGAAGGAGAGGCGAAGCAGTTTCTCGCCCTCGTCAAGCAGCGCCTGACGGAATACGGGTCATTATTTGGGTTGATCGGGAGCCTGGTGGAATAGATGTTCGTTAAAGACTTTCCTGTCGAAAACCTGCATCCTGCGACGTATAACCCGCGCGACATATCCGAAGAGGCGCTCGAACTGTTGCGTGCCTCAATCAGTGAAATCGGGATGGTCAAGCCGATCATCGTAACGGATGACAGCACGATCATTGCCGGCCACCAGCGCACAAAAGCACTGCTGGCTATTGGGCTCAAAACGACGCCGGCCTATCTCCTGCGCGCGGTAAAGCTGGAAGACGAGATCACGTTTAACCAGTTACACAACGGGACGGATATGGACACCGGCGATGAGGGATGCCTGATTCCTGCACAGCGCGAGCTGGGCTATGTCGAAGTCAAGGCGGCGGATATTCGCGGCAATCTGCGTGCGATGGGCGCACCAGTCCGCACGTCGATCTGCCGTTTGATCGGTGGTTACGGCGCGTGGGGCGCTGCCGTGGCCAATCAGAGTGGCGAGGTCATCAATAGCGCGCAGTATGCGCTGGCGTGCAAGACGCTGGGGATTCCCTGCCGTGTCTATGTTGTGCCGGATGATAAGACTGATCGCGTGCGTTATTACCTGAGCAAGTCGTATGGCAAGTTCTATTACGGACGGTTGAAACGCGCCACGTATATCCAGACCTTTGCGCAGCCATTCCGGTTCAGGACGGAAGGAAGCACGAAGGGCGAGTCAGACGCCTATGAAAAGTGGGTGATTCCTGAGTTGGACAAGGCGCGAGAGCGTCTGCTCGATTTCGGGTGCGGCCAGGGCGATTACCTCAAACGCCTGCAACGCGAAGGGTTCCGCAACTGGGGCATCGAATTCTTTTTCCGAAGCAAAGATCAGATCGACACGCTGGCAGTCCATCGTATGTGCGACCTGCTGGCACAGACATTGGAAGAGGATGGGCTGTTTGACGCCGTGATCATGGATTTCGTGCTGAACAGTGTGGACTCCAAGCAGGCCGAATCGGATGTATTCCATTGCATCAACGCGCTCGCCAAACCGGGTGCGCGGGTGTATTTTTCGGGCCGCAGCCGCGAAGTGCAGGATGCCAAACCCTTGCAGACCTATCAGCGCCGTCATGCTGATCGCAAGATTGAGTTTCTCGATGAAGACGGATTCAGCGGGATCTATTTCAAGGGCCATTGGTTCTACCAGATGTTCCACACAGAGGAACAATACAGGGCGCTGACGCAAAAGTACCTGGTTGGCGAAAACGACTACAAGGTGATGATTGGTACGAATAAGTTCAGCATCCGAACGATCAAGTCCGTCGAATTGCCGGTCAACGATATGGAAGCGTCTTTGGAACGCGAGTTCGATCTAATGTGGCCAGGCGGCAAGAGTGTAGGGCGCGCGAAGCAGATCATCGATGCGTGGCATAAGGCGCGCGCGAGATCATATTCGCCCGAAGGGCTGTCTGCAACACAGGCGTTGCGCGAAACGAATGCACTCGAACGCGCCAGCGTTATCAACAGTGCTGCACTGCACGATGCTGAGGTACGTGCAGCCAGAGAGAGCGCAAAGCGCAGGGAAAAAGCAGCCGTGGCGGAGGCGAAAGTGGCACTAAGACGCGCCGCCAAACAGACCGCATCCGCGCCCGAGACGGTAATCGAAGAAGGCCCGGAAATGGGCGATCCGTTAGTGGACGGTACGCCGTCCATTGTTGATTACAGGGACTGATTATGGCAACTCCAACCTTGCTGGGGCCGCGTTACAACAGTACACAGGATCTGGTTTCTCAGGCTGGCGCCGTGATCGAGCGCGCGAAAGACAGGGCTGACCAAGCCGCGGCAGTCCAGCGTATCACGGCCGTCATTGCTCGTTCGATCGGACAGGCGCCGGAGAAACTGCCGGCGGCGCGAACGGTAATGACGATTGCACAGATCGAGGCGAGTGCAGCCGAGGGTAATCGATATGCGAAGGCGTGGGCGACACGAATTTCGCGCTACGGGATTGGCGGAACAAGGAACGGGACAGAAAAACCAGTTGCGCTGAAACCGACTGGGGTAGTAGTCGAGCAGAAAGTGACGGCAAAGAAGCCTGCTGAGCAAAAGCCAGTCTTGAGAGCGGTGGAACAAGAGCAACCTGTCTACAGCACCATCAGAGCTGAAGCCGGCGGAAAGACCGCATCGCTATCGCCGGCACAGCTGGCCGGCAAGTTCTAGCAGGAGAAACAATGGCGCGAACGCGGGCGGAGATTACGGCGGAAATTGATAAGGTATTCGGCGGCAATCCGGACGTGACCACCACGATCTACAAGGGTGGTGCTTTCTCAAAAGAGGCCGCCCAACGTAGTGGGATCACATTCGAATATTTCCAGCGCGCCAGAAAGTTGCGCGATGAACTGAAAGCGGACACCAAAGCAAATCTCGCTCTGCGGCTGAAGACTACCGGGAAACCGAAAACCGTGCAGGAATCCTCGTATAAACGAAAACCGCCAGGTCCGCGCTCAGCGAATAATCCGGCCCTGGCATTGCGCAAGTCAGCGCCAAAGCCGGTTAGCGCGCAAAAGCCAAAACAGGCCAGGCTACCAAAACCGGCAAAAGCAGTAAATCCATTTGCTGCTGCAGTGCCAAAGCCAGCCGCAACGCCTAAAGTCAGGATAACCACCGCGGAATTGCAATCGCTCGCAGCAAAGGGAGACCCCTATGCTAAGGCGTGGCTGACGCGAATCCAGAAGTACGGCAGTTCGGGAACGGGCAAGCCAAAGAAATAATCCCGTCCACATCCGCAGATAACGCTTCGCCTTGTTTGTCACCGTTAGTGACACTTCATGCCCAATATAGCGGCATTGTCCATCGTAAACCTCCAGGCTAGTGGCACTTCGCATCACAATTAATGCCATTTACTGCATAGTACTACACGCATCGGAAGCTATTAGCCTAGTTACATAAACATTAAAGGCTGTATAGTAGCATTTGACAATCATACACTGTTATTGTATAATGATTGTATGTCAATCGCTACAAGTCCGATAAAAAGCGACGTTCGCGCTGCAGTTGCATACGAACATCTTTCGTGGGAAGAACTGGATGTGCTTGTTTATTTCTTCAAGAACGGCACATTTCCAGTCCCGCTGCCCGGTCGTAATCTCCTGATTAAGCAATTCACCAAGTTAGGACTGATGCGGGAGTTGCCCAAAGGCGGTTTGGGAGTCACGGTTGCCGGGTACAAGGCCATTGCGCTATTGCAGTGGGCGGAGAAACCGGGGTTGCCGGAACAGCCGGCTCCTTAATTACAGCTCGTTCACAGTGGGGAACACCAGATGAATAAACAAGAACGCCAAATCGTATGGCAACGCGCGCAGATGCCTTGTTCAGACACCGCGAATCAATTGCTTTGGATTCCGTCCGAAGGGCTGTCATACACCAAGACAGCCGTTAGCGTCACTGTTGAACAGGCCGCAGCGTTTCTACGCTATCAGGCACTGTTTATGAATGGCGAGTGGGACACGAACGAGGTCAACAACATGTTCGATCTCATGCGCTACGCAGTCCAGATTCTGGACGCCGCCGAGTTTGTTCGTGTAGATCAGGCCGTTATGGCCGCGTAAGTCAGTCAGTTAATCGATCCTGACGGCCTTTGTCAAGGCGGCAGGATCGGAATTTAAGATTTCAGAAGGATCAAAGATTATGGCAAGCAAAAAGTCAGCTAAGAAAATCAAGAATATCGCGGGCGAAGAGCGGGCGGCGGCCATTGTGATCGCCAAGCCGGAAGAAGCAACTGTCGAACCGGAAGCGGGATTCGCGGCGGCGATTGAGGATAGCAGCAACGCGACATATACAGTCGTTCCGCCGACGGATGAGTCAATCGAGTACGCCGCGCAGGTCATTGCGGAGAACCAAGCCGCGCAAGATGCCGCGGCCGACGACGAGATGGCCCCTGCCGGCGAGCCGGTTGGTGTTCAGCCGGTCGAAGAGCAGTGGTTCGCGCAGTTATCGTCCATTGTTACGACTGGCAACTTGCTGCCCGGACCAGGCCGCAATAAGGCCATCACTGCCCTGATTAACTCTGGTTTCCTGAAACTCAAAGGAACGCGCGTTCTTCCGACCGAGAAAGGGACCGAATACGTCAAGTCGAAACTCGGCTAAGACTGTTTGCACAGCACGAAAAGCACTGATTAGCACCAATCATGGTCAGTGCTTTTCGTCGTTTTCGGACGGAGTGAATTCGCATGTCATTTGATTTTCGGTTTGACCCAACCGACAATTTGGATGATCTGGGAACTACCCAGGTCAGGTATCAGCGCAACCTGGATGCGCTGCGATTAACCAACAGTCTATTACTGGAAGGCCGCGACCCACACATCAGCGAACAATATGCGCTCGCACACTATGTGGGGTGGGGCGATTCCAACGTTCTTAAGCTGGCATTCCCACCGGTTAGTTACCGAGCGGCGGCGGTCGAGTTGCAAAAGCTCCTGACTTCGGGTGAATTGAGCGACCTGAAAGGAAGCACACTCAATGCGTACTACACTGCACTCCCCATCGTCCGCGCAATCTGGCGCGGACTCGTGCATCTTGGAGCGGCCAAACTCAGAGCGCCGCGGTTGCTCGATTCTTCAGCCGGAATAGGCCACTTCTTTTCCGCGATGCCGCGTGAGGTCTTTGAGAACTCGTCGCGCGTCGAAGTCGAACTGGACACCGTCACTGCGCGAATTCTCAAGCGGTTGCATCCCAACAGCAAAGTGTTCGCGGAGAGGTTTGAGACAGTCCCGCTGCCTAAATCGTTTTTCGATATCGCGGTAACGAACGTTCCGTTCGGAGAATACCAGGTGGCTGATGCGACCATAAAGCAGCAATTCCTTAAACGCAGCATCCATGATTACTTTATCGTCAAGATGCTTGAATCCGTGCGTCCGGGCGGAGTAGTCGCAGTTATTACGTCGCGCTTCACGCTCGACAAGGCCGGAAAGGAGGTGCGCGAATATATTGCCGAACGCGCTGACCTTCTCGCCGCAGTGCGACTGCCAAACGACACTTTTCGCAAAAACGCCGGCACCGATGTTGTAACGGATGTGCTATTCCTGCGGCGGCGCGAGACACGTGCAACAGCGGAAGAGCTGAGCAAGATGGATTGGATTGACGTTACCCCGCAGGACATTTCGATATCCAATCACTCTGGCGGCGTGATTGCGATTGACCACAACGAAATATACCGCAAGCACCACGACTGGATGCTGGGTAAGCCAATGGTCGCGAGAAACCAATACGGGACATTCAGCTTCGATCTGAACCCGGATGGGCGGGATGTGCCGCAAGCTCTCGGCGATCTGCTGTGCTCGATCCTGCCAGCTGACATCCTCGTCCCGCTGAAAGACGAACCGATCGAAGCCGAAACGACCGAGCCGCCGCCGCTTTTTTGCATTTCCCCGAAGATGCCTATCGCCGAGCAGAACAAAGTGTTCGGGATGAAGCTGATCTATGAGGCAGCGAAAGAGATGCTCGCGCTCGAAATAGACGGCGCGGATCAGGCTCAAATCGACATCGCACGGCGTAAACTGAATTTCAACTACGACGACTTCATTAAGCGCAACGGGCCGCTCAACCGGCTAAGTAACTGGTGGCTGATTCGCGGACAGGCAGCGTTGCCGTTCCTGAAAGCGCTCGAAGTAGTTGACGGACTTACGAACCGAACGCGCAAGGCCGATCTATTCGACCATTCGACTGTGCGTCCACGCCATGTTGTGACATCCACGAACGATCCGAAAGAGGCGTTGCTGCTTTGTCTTGATCGCTTTGGCGAACCACGGTTCGACTTTATCTGCCAGATCACCGGTCAATCACGCGAGTACATCGAGAACGCCCTTAAGGGTCTCATTTACGTCCTGCCCGGGGGAAGAGCCAAGACGGCAGAAAGCTATCTGTCGGGTGACATTCGCAAAAAGCTAGATGAGGCCAAAGCTGCTGCGCTGGCGGACTCGCGTTTCGAAGAGAACAAACAGGCGTTGGAACTGGTTATGCCGGCGCCGCTCAAAGCTGGTGAGATAGTGGCGCGGCTGGGAGCAGGCTGGATTCCAGTGAATGTCGTCAAGGATTTTGTCGCATTCACAACCAGCGGATTGAACTGCAGGTTAACCTATCTGGCGCGCCTCGGCGAGTGGGTAGGGGAGCCGGCGAAAGATCGCTGGGCGATGGAATCATTCGATGCCACGCAGCGCTACGGCACTAAGCGCACGAATTCCTGGGAACTCATTATGGATGCACTAAACATGAAGATCCCGGTGGTCTACGACACGCTGGGCTATGGCAAGAATGCTGTTCGCGTCCTTAATCAACAGGAAACCGTCGCATCGCAGGCCCGGTTGGCCGAACTAAAGGCGCTGTTTGAGGAGTGGGTTTGGCAGGATCGCTTCCGTTCAATCGAACTGACCACGATTTACAACGAGCGGTTTAATTCGATCCGGCAGGCTGCCTACGACGGTAATCATCTTTCCCTGCCTGGCCTGAGCACCGCGTTCAGCCCTTACGATCATCAGAAGAGCGCGGTTTGGCGCATTTTACAGAACAAGACGGCGTTGATCGGCCATGAAGTCGGCCTGGGCAAGACACTTGTTGGCGTGATTGCGGCGATGGAACTCAAGCGCATGAAACTGGCGCACAAGTTCATGGTCGTTGTACCGAATCATCTGACGGAGCAATGGCAGAAGGATGCGATCAAGGCGTATCCCAACGCAAGCATCCTGTGCGCCGGCAAGGATGATTTCACGCCGGCGAATCGCGGCAAGTTCCTTTCCACAATCGCAACGAACGATTGGGACATTGTGATTGTGCCGCATTCCTCATTCAAACTTCTGCCGATCAGCAATGACACGCTGCAAGGCTTCGTCAAGAACGAGATCGCCACAATGGAAGCCTATTTGCTTGAAATCAGCGAAGACCAGCAGCACGGCAAGCCGATTAAGGAGATCGAAAAGGCGATCAAGCGGTTGCGCGCCCGGCTGGAAACGCTGTCAGAGATGAAGAAGGATCCGTCGGAAACGATTACATTTGAAGAGATGGGCATCGATGCCCTGTTTGTCGATGAAGCCCACTGCCTGCCTTATGACGCGGCTATCGAAACGAATCTAGGGACGCTGCCGATCGGGGAAATCGTCACGCGCAAGTTGAATGTGCGTGTGAAGTCGGTAGATACACTGACGGGCGAAGTGAAGTGGATGCCGGTCACGGACTGGACGGACGATCCTCAATCTGAGCCGCTGGTTCGCATTGTTCACGAGAAAGGCGAGTTGGTTTGTACTGCCGATCACGAAATATGGACTGAGGAAGATGGATATGTCGAGGCGAAAGACCTTACCGTCGCGCATCATTTCAAAACACTGCCTGATTTGCGCGAGGGATGCGAAGAAGACGGCGGTGGCCCGTATGGCCATCCCGGCCATGGCCCGTATGGCCATCCCGGCCAGGTTGAACTATCCGGGATGATCCGTGTTGAGGTTTTCGAATCGGCAGGTGAAAACGGATCCAGCCTCGGTGCTCAAAGCAGTCCGCGAGTTTATTGCCTGGAAGTCGCCGGGACGCATAACTTTTTTGCGGATGGAGTTCTCGTCGCCAATTGCTTCAAAAACCTCTATTTCGCCACGAAGATGTCGCGGATTGCCGGCATTCCCACGTCGAATAGCGAGCGCGCTTTCGATATGTACATCAAGACGCAGTGGACATTACAGCATGGCGGGCGGGTGATCTTCGCGACTGGCACGCCGGTATCAAATACGCTGGCGGAAGTCTACACGATGATGCGCTATCTGCAGGCCGACATGCTGGAAGAGCAGGGGCTGGGGCATTTCGACGCCTGGTCTCAGTGCTATGCGGATGCGGTTCCGTCACTAGAGATGACGCCGGACGGATCGGGATTCAGGATGAACACGCGATTCGCGCGGTTCACGAATCTGCCGGAATTGACGTTGAGCTGGCGTCAGGTTCTGGATGTCCGAACGGCGGCGCAGTCCAATATCGTGCGCCCTGATCTGTTCGGCGACAAGCCGATCACGATTCGCCTGCCCTCAACGCCGCAACTCAAGGATTTCGTCAAAGGGCTGGCTGAGCGTGTCGAGCGGATCAAAAAAGGCGGCGTTCCGCCATGGCGCGACAACATGCTCAAAATCACGTCGGAGGGCAGGAAGGCGGCGCTGGACATTCGGCTGGTCATGCCAAACGCGCCGACGAATCCTTACGACAAAATCACAGCCATGACCGAGACGGTCTATGCGATCTACGAGGCAAGCTCGTCGCGCAAAGCCGTGCAGCTCATATTCTGCGATCTCGGCACGCCCAAAGGCGCGAAAGACAGTAACAAAGACACTGACCCACTGAATTCGCCGGTGCAGGACGACGCAAAGTCGGTAGTGAAAGAAGAAGTCTCGATGGCGCGTGGGATATATCACGAGATCAAGCGCAAGCTCGTTGCTAGTGGCATCCCCTCAGCGGAGGTGGCTTTTATCCACGACTGCAAGACACCGGCAGATCGGACGGCCATGTTCGAAGCGGTTAATGCCGGGCGCATTCGCGTTTTGATCGGTTCGACTGAGAAGATGGGAACTGGCATGAATGCTCAAAAGCGGATTCTTGGATTGCACCATCTGGACGCGCCGTGGCGCCCCAGCGACATTGAGCAGCGCGAAGGTCGCATGTTGCGGCAGGGCAATGGCTATGCCAAGGTCTTTGTGTTCCAGTATGTCACCGAAGGCTCTTTCGACGGGTATGTCTGGCAGACGCTCGAAAGCAAAGCCAGATTCATAACAAAAGTGATGGCTGGCGAAATCACGGCGCGATCGGCGGAGGATGTTGGCGAACTGGTGTTGACGATGGCCGAGGTAAAAGCACTGGCCAGCGGTAATCCCAAGGTCATGCGCAAAGTCGTAATGGAAAACGAGTTAACCAAACTCGGCCATCTACTCGGATCGTGGCGCAACAGCCGCCAGCAGTTGCAGATGGATATAGCAGGCTTGCCGGCGCGCATCAAGACAAAGACGCAGGAACTGGCGATGCACATGCAATGTCAGAAGGCGCGCACAATCCTCGACCCCAGGGTGTTCTCGCTGAGACTGGTCACAGCGCCCGGTGCGCAGGAAACCTACGTGGAGTTCACCGACCGCGAGAAGGCCGGCGCGTACCTGCGTAAGTTGGCGGAAGAGGCATGGGAAAAGGAACGGCACGACGGCGCGACCACGTTCAGCAGCGCAATCGTGCATCTGGGCCTGTATCGCGGGTTTGTAATCGACTTAAAGGTATACGCCAATCCTGGCATCCAGCCGGATGTTCACACGCATCTGGCTGGCGATTTCCCCGTCTATGCTTCGTCAATATCCGACTCCAACACCGGAACGATTCAGAGAATCGATAACCAGCTGGAAGGGATAAATGACGCGGTCGAGGAAGCGCAGAACGGCGTTGATAAGTTAACGCTGAAAAAGACGGAAGTCGAAGCCGAGATCGACCGGCCGTGGGAGCATACAGACCGCTACACCCTGCTGAAACGCGACCTGGCGTTGCTCAATTACGAGCTGACCAAGACGGGCGACAACCCCGGCGCAGCCTCAACGGCGGACGATCTGACTGCCGAAGAAATGCGCGGTGCCGGGCAGAACGTGACACGGTCAGAGCATGTCACCTCGACGCAATCTCTCAACGACGTGCTGGCGGCAATCGCCGAGATGCACCCAGTCGAGGAGACAGACGACGAAGAATACATAGCGCTTCTGGCGGCCGAGATCGGCACGGAGCAGGAAGTTGATGACGAAGACAGGTTGCCGGATGAAGCCCTGCTTGTGCTAGAGGGCAGCGAACAAAATGACTTTGGGTGGCTCTAAATATGAAAGACGCACTCCATTTATGCCAAAACCCATCCGGCTGCGGAAACACTGCAACGGTTGTATTAGTTAACACGGTAAGTCCACGCGCCAAAAGGCGTTATCGCTGCGCTGCGTGTGCGGCCGGTGAGATCGAGATGATGCGGGAGGCTGGATTTGGCGCGAACGTTCGCGCCGAAAGCCTCCTTAGCCTGTTTAGCCCTATTGCCGCTGATCGTGGTGGTGAGGGTAGCCTTGTCGAATCGAAGCCGCCGCGGAAGCAAAAGCCGCCAGTAGTAGTGTCGTTTGTTGACACGCGCCACCACAACCTGACCGGCTATATGTTCTTCTGGGCGAAGTACGTGCAAGGCTTTGACCCACGCGAACATTGCGCGAAGTGCCTGCTTGGCTCATGGAGTGCGCAGATTCGCATGGAAATGCGGATGAATACCGCTTATATCATGAGCGAAGTGCATCCGGCAAGTTACCGCTACATATATCTGTGTGGCGTAGCGCCAGTCAAGGACGCCGGCGTACAGATCGCGATGGAAGAATCGCCTGGTGAGGAGTTTGAGGAAATGACCTATAACAACATCAGAATTCGGGTTCAGGGCGCTCGCCGGCTGCTGTTCCCGAAACTTGCCCGGAACTTTCATGGGATGGGGCCGGCCTATACAACCTGCATGAACTATCAGTTCGGCGTTCAGTATTTCGGGATGGGCGCGTGACACAGCGAAAGATTATCAACCCGGACGTTCGACTCGTGCGGGTTGCAAAACCCAAGCGAAAAAGCAAGAACAAAGCCAGGATAGTTCGCCCGGAAACGCCAGAAAAAGCGCTCGAAGATTTTCGATCCAATCTTGCATTCTGCCGTACAGACGACGAACGATCGGTAATGGAACTGATCATCGCCGATCTGGAAAGGCGGGTCGCGCCCGAAGTCCGGGTAGAACCGCTTTTCAAGCAAACCGGGATTGTCCAGCGAGTTAAGCGGCCACGCAGCGGGTATATCGGAGTGACGCTGACGCGCAGGTTAAAGAGTACCGGCGAGATGGCTTGCCGGGTATCCTTTAACGGCAAAACGCAATGGTTCCGCGATCCAGTGGCGGCGGCGATGCACTACGACCGTTTGGCTGTTGAGGCGTGGGGCAAAGATGCCATCTTGAATTTTCCTGAGCCAGTAGAAGGAGGCCATCAAGCCCCTTTTCGCATAGGCAGAACTATAAATTTAGTAAGTAGGAAACAGATTGCCATGCGAAAGGCAAACGGCCAATTTGCTAAGCGCGAAAACGTCGAAAAATGACGATGATAACGGGACGCCGCTTTGGGTTATCGCAAGTAGCCGTGCTAATAAATGGTTACTCGAAGGGCGATCCGCGTGTGTGGACTTGCATTTGTCATTGCGGCAAAGTAGTAGGGTAATATCTAGTTAATTAAACCGACACCAAATATAGACAAGTGTGGCACAATATCCGACATGAAGTTAAGTCAGTTTGCTAAGGAAAACTCAATCAGTTACAAAACTGCTTGGCGGATGTGGAAGCGCGGCGAGCTTGAGGCGATTCAACTACCGACTGGAACGGTGGTTGTTAAACAGGCATCCGAACAGAAGTTCGGGATTGCGCTTTATGCGCGAGTGTCAAGTTCCGATCAAAAAGACGACTGTGACAGACAGTTGTTGCGATTACGGGAATATGCGGCCGCACGCGGGTATCAAGTCCAAAAGGAAGTAATTGAGATTGCGAGTGGACTAAACGATCAACGTCCCAAGTTAAGTAAACTACTTTGCGA
>CAIQQO010000477.1 GCA_903873965.1 uncultured bacterium | reverse complement strand
CTGCCCCCGTCGGGTACCGACTGGTACTGCACTTACATTCGCCCGAGCGCTGCCGGCTTTGACTCCGCTGCCACTCTTGATGGCCGCCTCGCGTGCCAGTTTTGCCCGATTGGCGAAACGCACAGCACCGACATACAAAACTGTTGCATTCAGCCGCGTGTTTGCCATTTATATGGACCTCCTGCGGCCATCCCGGCCATGGCTCGTATGGCCATCCCGGCCATGGCTCGTATGGCCATCCCGGCCACGTCCGCCGCTTGGTCCATACTTGGCGATCCGGGTCGCCCATGCTTTCGATAAACGCTCTGTGTAAGCAGAAACCCCGCCTGCTCGCGCCGCCTGGGCGCGTGTAGAAGCGAGATGCTCGGCTTTTTGCACGGTGTAAGACTTAAGAACTAGAAACTTCCTATCGCTATTGCGGTAGCGCACGATGGCCAGATTGTTGTCTGGTATCCCAACCGATCGCTCGGTAGTGGACTTGGAGCCGACCGTCGTGCGGATCGGCCGCTGTAACCACTTCTGGCGCTGTTGTTGCGCAGGCGACGAACCAGGCCGGAGAACAATCGGCTTCTTTGCCTGTGCTTCCGCCGTGTTTAATGTCCATCCATTCGTCACTGCTGTTTGATTCCTAAAGCTGGTACATATCCAGCGACTTTGCCCGACTGCTTAAAAGTGTGAATAACCACCGCGCTCGACCTTCTGTCGTTTCGCTTCGATATCGTTCACCTTCGGAGGATTGGGGCGGCCATTCCCGCCTGCCGCACCATCTGCGTTCAACGACGGTTGTGGGAGCAAAGCGAGAATCTTCTTTGCATCCTCACGCAATTCGGCTTCTGTAGAACCCACAATCCTTTCAGCGAAACCGGGCGGAAGCCTCAGTTCTCCAGCGATCTTCGCTTTGTAGAATTCAAGTTCTGTCTTTGCCAGCTTTATTTCCGCGCTACTCGCGCGCAAACTCGCTTCAGTGGCGATTCGTTCAGCCTCCGCGATCCGCTCAGTCGCTCTCACCTCAATCGCGTTGATCTTTTCGGCGGCGATTCGCTCTGCTTCCTGTTTGCCAGTCTCGGCATCACGCTGTGTCCTGCGCCGGTTTGCGTTTTCCGTCCGCAGGTCTTTGATAATGGCTTCGTTGGTCGCGATTAAAGACATTGCCCGATCCAGAGTGACTCCGTTGATCTGTGCAACCTGCTGAACTTCTACCTGGGTTGCTTGCTGTGCGTCTGTTACTCTTTGCTGAACTTCGACAGGTATGGCTGGTTGCACTGCTATTACCCTTTGCTTAACTTCGACCTGGGTAGCTTGCTGTACGTCTGTTACTCTTTGCTGAACTTCGACCGGGGTAGCTTGTTGTGCCGCTACAACCTTGGCAATGGGCGGTGAACCTGCACCCGCATCGCTTATGACGCCGATCGCCGGCGTTGTGGCCACACGGCCACCTATCGTGGTGGTGTCCAAGACCTGCTCGGACTGTGTTGGATTTTGATCTGTTTGGATTTCATCTTCCATGCTTAAACCTCTTTTGTCGTCAAGACTGAGAGCCTTCTCGCGCTGGAAGATCCAACGCACTTAGGCTACATCCTACAAACCTATTTCGTCAATGTGCATAATTATTTATTGGTCAAACTTCATACTTCAACAGTTGCTTTTACCCTCCATGGCCATACCGGCCATGGCCCGTATGGCCATACCGGCCATTACAGGATGTTCCCCTGGGAATCGCGATAGCCAAACGTGCAGTTACAGTTCATCCGGCACTGGCTGTCTCCGATTCGCTTGAGCGTTCCAATCGGCTGCCACCCCAGCACGGCTTGATCATTACAGTCCACGCATGTCTTGCCTGGATGCAGCTCGCGGCGTTCTTCGACTGCTCTCCCTGCTTTCATTTCTGCTCGCCGGGATTGCTCAAAGGCGCTACGTTGCGCTTCTCCATACATTGATGCGCGAACCACGAGTGATCCGTTCAAAGGCTGCTTGCCGTTTTCTATCTGCAGAGCAAGCCGCTGTAGGAATGCGTACTGCTTCCTTAGCTCGGCGCCAGCCCTGCCCCATACGGCAGGTGTCGCCTGCGCCCAGCCACCAACTGACAATGAGGCGGCTGCGACATGCTGCAGTTTGATCGTGTGCGCCATCTGGGTTTGCCAGTCGGCCAGAGAAATCTGTGATTTGATCAGTTTCTGTGTCAGGTTGTCAATTTCCTTCTTGCCGGCAACAATCGAGGCGTCAAGCGCCGCACGGATGTTCTTGCTGGCAACAAACACGCCACTGGACAGGTCGTAATAACGCTGCGCTCTTTTGTTCCAGCCATATTGCGGCGTCAGGATGTTGAACTGAGCCACGGATTAACGCGCCCTGGCCAGTATGACCAGCCCGGCCATCACGGCCATTTTTCCTGCCGCCCTGCCGCTGCTATCTGCGGTGACGGCGGTGTCCAGTACGTTGCGATAACGACGGTGCGCCAGCCGGCGCCAATACAACTTTGCAAGTGCGATATCCTTCGGATTGACTACGCCCATCTGCTTCAGGTCGTCCTTCGACCAGACAATCGCTTTTCCGATCGGGACTCTTGTTTCTTTTTTTGGCATGGTTATTGCGCCGGCGCGATCCGTTCAGGCGCGCGATTGAGGGGCTGCAACGCGGCTATATCCGCCGGTTTGGTATCTACTGGCGAGTTTGAGTCAGCAGCCGGTGCGCCGGGCTGGTCGGCCAGCATTGCTCCATCGACTGGTGGCGTGCCAGCGTCCGCCAATGTGCCATCAGCTGGCGGCGCCTGATCTGGCGGTGTGCTCCCGTCGCTAAATCCGGCCGCAACGTCGCCATAGAGTGATGTTGCCTGCGCCGACGCCGCGGCCAGATTTTCTTCCATCTGCGCTATGATTTCTTTTTCTGAGAAGCCAAGCTCGCGTAGTCGCTGTGAGCCGGACATCGGTGCTGCGTTCGCGCGCGCCAGTGTTACGGTGGCGTTGTACATCTTACTCACCGATTGAGCCTCACGCCAGCGCGGTGCGATCTGACCCTCAATTACGCCACGGTTGACGCGCTCGAACAGCTTCCTCGATACTTCCATGAGATCGACAAACGAATCACCGAGCATGGCCTGTTTCTCGATGACCTGGGCGACCAGCGGCCCTTCGAGCTGTAGCTGGGTATCCTGCGAGGGTATGACCGATGTGTCAAAGCTATATGGCGGCCACCGTTTAACGATAGAGGCCAGCTTGATAATCTGCATGAGTCCACCCTCGTAGATGACCCTCAAATCCGATGCTTCGATCTTGGTGATGGGCGGACCGCCGGTCTTTATGATGCGTCCTGGTCCGAAGTCGAGTGGCTTGCGCTTGCCATTTTCGTCGAGTTCCATCGCCATTTCGCCTTCAACCACAAGAAATGGAAACCCATGCAGACGACCTGCGGCATGGCCAGAAATGACCTTGTCGTTGACATCCGCCTGCAATGTCATCAGGTCGGCGCACTCGCTCATATAGTCGGTGTTGTAGAAAGGGATCGCTGCCAGCCCCATCGGCTCACCATCTAGTCCGAGCCACTTTTCGGGGTTCTCGGTGATTGCCTGATCGTTTATCTCCCTGACCGTCATCAGCCGCCATACCCCTGATCCGGTTGTGTTGATATAGCGCTCAATGCTCTCAGGTCTATAGACATTCAGCCTGTAGTTGCCGCTGTCATGCCCGTAGATGTCGGTGATCGTCCAGCGTTTTGAAACGGCCACGATCTCGTCGTCCGAGTTGTGATATAGCCGGCAGTTGCCGGATATACCGTCCCACAATTGGCTGACCGTGTACTTCGGGGCTTTTTTGCGTCCATCCCACCCCACCAGGACGACGGCTGCCTTGTCACGCAGAACGTACTTGAATAAGTCACCCTGCAAACTGTTCATTCGGTTCGTTTGCCACCATTCGTTTGCAAAGTCCGCATAGTCGTTGGCATCAGTCGTTGTCGGCACGAAGCTTTCTACCGCCAGTCGCTCGCGCACGATTTTTACAGCGCTCTTTACGATGTTGACAGCCGGGTACTTTATGAACATCTCCGCGAAGATGGCCGACAGGAATTTCCCCATCTTTCCGTAGTCGGAAATCTGTCTACCGTCATACCATTCGCGTATCTGCGCAAGGTCAGCATCTTCTTCTGCGACTGACGAATCCAGCCAGTCTAAATAGGCTTGGTCAAGAACGGATGGCATTGATACATTTCCGTGTCCCCTTGTTTGCACTCCCGATCAATTAACACTCTGACAACAGGCGGTGTTCCATGCCACCCATTGCTTTCGACTGGCAATATAGCAGCGCGGTTTTCGTCTATGTCAAAGAAATGCGCGCTTAGTCGAGATTCCCGGCGATCGCACCTGAGAATAGCTTGTTGAACGCACCGGACGAGGCGTCTACGATGTCGTCGTTCTTGCCGACCGGGAACAGCGACATCTCCTGCAGGAAGTCTTCGTTCCAGTCTCCCTTGACCAGACGCACGTCGCCTGCCTCAGCATAGGATGCAAATGGAGTAGCGCGCACAATCTTGCTGCCAGACGGCCGCTCTGCGTATACGGTAAACCCAGCAAGCGCCCGGATCGTGGCGTTTGAGTCGGAAATGCCGGCTGATCCGCCTTCGGTTTCCAGCCAGGTGACGTTGATCGAGCGGCGGCGCTGGGTGATCTGGGTCGCTTGCTTGATCAATCGCTCACGCGCAAGGTCACCGAGCTGGTCACGCCACATGAATTCGATGAATATGATGCCGTCGGTTGCAAGACTCATGCAAATACCGACGGTGTAGTCGCCATCGCCCTCGGTCCCGGCTTTGTCCCAGTAAGTAATGACACGCTGAACAACCGCCGGCGCTCGATCCACGATCATGAACCAGTCGCGCTTGAACTTGCCGCCGCCGCGTGGGACGGGCGACTGCTGATACAGGGCGTTGAAGTCCGTCTTCTGCATCCGCTGAATTTTGCGGAGAGCCTCAACGTCGAAGCGCTCCGCGCAGAGCGCTTCCCCTTCCATACGCCCCAGCGGATCGTTCATCTCAGCTAATGCTGGTAATTTCACGACTTCCCATTCCGGCCCTTCTTCACTTGCAAGGATTCGTCCAGCCAGATCGTCGTCAACCCAGCGAGTATTATGGCTAACTAAGCCATTCGCGATAAAGTTTTCTGTTCGGTCTACTTGAAGATCAAAGACTTCTTCGGTTCCAGCAGGTTCAATCGACTCTATCGCCTCGGTTGTAAAGTCGGAAGTATGCGCCCATGGAAAGTGCGGTTGCTTCTGACTTGGCATATCCCACGGCAAGGTTGCAATCGTTGCACAATAGCCCTCTAATAATGTTTCTTTGGGTATTGATGTCAAAATAGTGGTCAACGCACAGCTTTCCACCCCAGTGCGAACGCACATTATCCCCTGGGGGTTGTCTGCAAATAGCGCACTTTCCATTTTGTGCTGAGAGCTTTGCGTTATATTCTTCGGTGGTAATCCCGTATCGATTCTTGAGATAAGCATTCCGGCGCGACACTGAATTATTTGAGGGGGAGTGATGCCCATCGGCCCACATCTACCTGCGATAGTGTCTAGCGCAATATCCACGGCAGATAACAGGCTTACCGCAGCCGGGCTCAGAGCATATCTTTCCTTTCCATTTGCCCTTCTGTCTTTTACGGTTACGATTTTGTGGGCTGTATTTAAGTGCTTCAGTCTTATCCATTTTAGTTTTCCATGCTCCTCTACAAAAAACGGATGTCTCGCGTTTGCACTGACAATTCTTCCACTAATTGTCTTAATTCGATAAACGGAATCGGAACCGTTACTCCTGTGTTTTCGTACAGTGGATGTACTTAGATTTCCATTATCATAGGTAGCTATACGATCGCCAACTCTAATATCACGTAACGGACGTTCAGTCCCATCTGCCAGAAGCACAGGTGTATCACCTGTCATACACTGGATGTTGATGATGGCACAGCCGGGTTCCTGACGGGTCAGAAGGTCGTTGGTATACCAGTCCCAGACGTCATCCTTGTACTTCTGGCTCATCGCCTCTTTACGACCTTTGATCGAATCGTCGATGATGATCAGGTTGGCGCCGCGCCCAACGACGCCGGTCCCGACGCCAACGGCGACCATCCCGCCTCCCGATGTGGTCTCCCACTCAGTTGCCGCCACGCGCTCAGTGCTGAGTGGAACGCGCGACCTTGCGATCCGGCGCGTCTGACGGCTGAATAGGGCGGCGAGTTCCTGACTGTAACAGCCTACAATCACGCGCCGGCTGGGATCTTGTTGCAGGTAATAGGCAGGGTAGCGGACCGTCGTCAAGGCGCTATTGTGGACAACGAAGTCGTCGCTCGTAAAGGTCTCATCTTCCTTTACGGTCAAACAGCGACAGGGAAGATTCCCTGCCGGTTCGACGGATTCTATTAGGTCCTCAAGATACGGGGACTCGAAATGTGTACACGTGGCGCCATCATCCTGAGACGATATCTTCAGGCGATATGATGTACATGCGCTTGCGATGAGGTTGTTAACGCCGGCAGGTGTCGCCTGTTTCGCGCTGACGCCAGACTGGATGCCCAGCCGCAGTAGAAGGTGCTGCAGATCGCCAAGTAGCTCACGGTTGATCGAGTCGATTTCGAAAAAGGCGTCTTTGCCCACGCCGCCTCCGCGGTTAATCGATTCACTGCACGCAAAGAAGGCGTCTACGAAATGGCCGATCTGTTCAGCGTTGCCCGTGTACACAAACGAAGGCACACGTTTTGTAGATAAACCATGGCCCGTATGGCCATACAGGCCATGGCCCGCCATACCGAATGCTTCGACTGGTATATCTGCCCCACCCGCTTTGGGGGACGGCACATTTGCAAGTGCCATGCCAACCTGCAAGTTCCTGGCATCAACCCAACCTTCCGGCGTGAGGAATGGGTGATCCAGCGCGGCAATGGTTGATCGCCCCTGCCGTGTTGTAATGCGAACAGTAGTGAGTTCGCCCTGTTCATGAATAGCCAGAACGCGCCTGCCGCGCCCTTTATGCGTAATCACCTGATCGCCGACCACGACCTCCGATATTGGCTTCCGCAGGCCATTCTTCAGGAGAATCATGCTCCCACTGTAGACAGGTTTCCCGTGACGGGGCGGCATGAAAATCATCAGGCGTTTTGACACGCCAGATGTGACGCGATCCAGTGCTTCCCGGACATAGCGGATATGCGGCCAGTCCCAGTTGTAGGTTGGCGAGACGCCACGCAACCACTCATCTAATGGGGTGTTCCGTGCCTTCTCTGCAAGCCGTCCATCCCGCACTCGCGAGGAGCGTTCCGCCAGCGCCGGCGCAAGTGCGGGCAATCCCACGGGTTAGACGCTTTCCAGCATTGCAATATAGGCGTCTAATTCACCGTCCGACATCTCTTTGAGTGGTTTTGGCGGGGCAAGAACCTCAGTCGTCTCGCCCATTTCTAGACGCTCCATTTTATTACCGGTCTCGACCAGCCCGCGTACATTAGTCATAAGCACGCGTGCTGCGTCTTCGTCCAGATTCGCCAGGTTGGCTTTCGACATGATTAAAATACCGGAATCGCTCAATGCCTGAGCTTTGCGCAGACGCTGTTTGCCCATGCGCGCGGCCTCCCGCTTGGCTGCATCCCGCGAAGCATCCTGCTCTTCGCGCATCATCGCCACAATGCGGTCTGCCCATTTGTGGGTGCTGCTCCATCGACCGAGAGTTGCTAGTTCAACGTGAAGCGCTTCGCTGACTTTACGAAGACTTCGTTTTGTGCCTTGGTTGACGTATTCCTTGAAGGCTTCCATAGCCTTTGGTGTTTCTCGCATTCGCAAAAGTGTAACGATGGGTTTCGCTTGCTTGTCAAACAGATTTGTTCAGGCCGATTTCGCGTACTTTTTCTTATGCTTGTATCTGTTACAGGATTGTGAGTTTCCAGATTCGAGATTGTCTCTCGACACGACTGTCTCAGTGCCGCACCGGCAACGACACAGCCAGAACTGCTGGCCATTCTCTCTCTCATCCTTCGCAATGACCGTCAGCAAACCGTATTGATTGCCGACCAAATTCTTAGAGGGATCGCACTCGCACGGCGGGTTCATGCCCTGGCGCAGTTTTATACCATTGATTTCCCTAACCGCGCCGCATAAACACTGGCAATCGTAGAACGATCCCGGCTTGCGATCAGGTAAATACCTGAGCACTTCCCATTTCGCAAACGTCATCCCGGTTATGTCGATCCGCCGACGGCCTTTCTGCATGAACTATCTCGCCACTGTCGGGCCGCGCTGGCCGTTGTAACGGCCTGTCTGCCTATAAGAGCGGTCTGGCACCATACAGTCTTCCAACACCAGTTGCATTAACCGCTGGCCTTTCTCGATACACAATGGGTCTGGAATAAGGATGTGAGTCTGCTACCTTTTTAGTGCGCACATGTGCGCACCACTAAGTTCTCGCTTCCACCCGAACTGCCTGCTAATTCAGGTCTTACACTCGGTCCACGAGCATT
>CAIQQO010000476.1 GCA_903873965.1 uncultured bacterium | reverse complement strand
CCTCGCTGCGCCTGCTGCCCCCGACGACACCCATCAGTGGCCAGCAATCTTTGGGCTATGTGCTGACCGGCACAGGGCTGGTCGCCAGCGCTGTAGAGATCGATTTCTTCGTTGATGGCAGCGCGGGTCCCATTACGATAGCGCAGACGTTGGCGCCCGACCAGGTCATCACCAGCAGCCTGACGATTGCGATTCCAAGTGGGCTGCACACCATCGCCGGGGTACTGCGTGACCAGGCGGGACAGATCATGGACACCAGGTCATTCACACTCGCCGTGGATGCGCCTGACCAGCCTGCTGTCGTCAGGATGACTGTTCAGGAGGTGGTCGTCTCACCCCCCGGCGTATTGCTGGCGCCTGTTGCGGTCGCCGCAGTGTCGCCATCCAGTACATTCACCATTGGGGTGAAACTGTTGAACAACGGTCCCTCGGCGCCAACGATTATCGCTGTTGTCGGGCTCGATACGCCGCGACAGTGGATCATTACGCCAACGGCGTATGCGGTGCAGTCCGTCTATCTGCCTTTGCTTGTGCCGGGCGATCTACCGGGCGGCACATATACGCCAAAGGTCATCATTGGCGACAGCGTCACGCCGTTCACGGTGACGGTTACCGGTGTCAATCTCGCGATGGGGTTGCGACTCAGCAAACCAGCGTACCTCTATGGTGAAACCGTCAGTCTGACGGTCGTCCTGACCGATGTGGCCGCAATCAGCAATACGTATCACCTGTCGCTCGATTACCTCGAACCACTCAAGTATGTCACTGTCACCGTGCCGGCAAGCAAGGTGGTGACGACGACGTTCCTGTTTACCGCAACGGAAACAGACCGGGTCAGCGTGGCGTTGGATCGGGTGGCCTTGGCAGGTGAGAACGGCGAACGCACGTTGACGATCGACAGTTTGCCGGTGCAGGTCGTTGACCCAGCCTCGCCGGCATATGTGACGTTCAACAAGTCGATCTATGTACCGGGCGAGACAATGACACTGACGATCCCGATCACGGGGCATCAAACGAGCGCGATGCTGATCGGCCCGATCGAGCTGGCGCTGGCCGTACCCATGTTGATGTGGAGCGCGCCTGTGTCGGCCAATAACGAAATCACACCCGGGACCTATATCCTGACGTATACCCTGCCGCCGGCGTTACCGGCGCGCCGTTTCACGTTTGTGCTCAGCCTGAATGGCTCTCCTACACCTTACGAAATTGACGTGAAAGGGTTGTCGGTGACGAGTGGGCGTTTTGACCTGGACAGAGACCGTTACAACCCGGGCGATGTCATCAATGGCCAGGTGGAGTTTTACAACGAAGGCACGAAATCCATTACCAACCTGCTGATGACAGCGCTGGTAGCGCTGCCGGATGCGCAGGACGTGGTGCGGTTGTCACCGCCGGTCAGCCAGTTGGTGGCGCTGCAACCGGGGCTGAACGTCTTCACGATCAGCGGTGTGCTGTCAACCACAGTGCCGGGACCGCACCGCATATCGGTCAACCTGAACATCCCGGGCGAGCAATGGCGCCTGGCGGGAATCGCGACGCAGTTCGATGTGGGGCAGGCGCACCTGGTCGATTTGACGACAGACCGTGGCAGCTACGCGCCAGGACAACCGGGTATCGGTAAGTTGACCGTATACGGCATCGGAGCGATTCAACTGCTTGTGACGGCGACAGGAGGTGTGACGGTGTTCACTACAACTGTGAACCTGAGTGGTTTGCAGTCGTATACGTTCACCATTCCAACCGCAGCGCAGGGCGATTATGTCTTGAGCGGGTGGACATTGGATGCCGCTGGCAACACCGATCATCAGACCCGGGCATATGACGTACCAGCTCCGCCAGACTTGGTTGCGCCAGTCATCACGATGACCTATCCCTCGACGATCACCTTCATCACCAGCGCTGCGCCGACGATGACAGTCATCATCACCGGCACGGCGACGGATGATCGAAACCTTGCCCGGGTGCTGGTGAATGGGATCGCGGTATCGGTGACCGCATCGGGCGGATTCACTGCGGTGGTGGAGCTGCAGCAGGGAATGAATACATTGAATGTTGCGGCGGCTGATGCGGCGGGTCACGTGACTTATTCACCCTACGCGCCAATCTACCTGCAACCAGCACGCGATTTCGGGATGTCACTGGTACAAACCATTGTTCTGACGGGCGATCCCGCCGGTGTACGCGTTGTGTTGACCACAACCGGCGCGTTGAGTGGGGTGCAGTTGATTACGCTTCTGCCGACGGGGTTAATCACCAGCGTGCATGTATATGCAGACAGCGGTATCGGATCGGTGACGCCGATCTCGCCGGCTGGATACCAGGCGGGGTGGTTTGGCGATCTTTCGAGCAGCGCGCCAGTGACGGTGACGATCAGTGGATGGGCGGTGACGAGTGGGACATTTACAGCAACTGCGATCTCGTACTGGGGGCTGGGATTCAGCACGACGCGGAATCTATTGGTGCGACTCTCGAGCAGCGGAAAGCATGTTTACCTGCCAGTGCAAGTACGGTAGTGCTCGAACGTTTTAACGCGCTAATGGCATCACCCAGTCTAGCGGAATAGCGCATGTGATTCTGAGGGCTGGGTGATGTGCATTCATGGCTAAACGGTTGTTTGTTATGTAATGGTCGATCTGCCGCAACCCTATCACTACACCAAAGGATTAATATTGTTATCCTATCGTACTAACTCATCTTTCGCTTAAAATTACGCTGTTAACCGGAATTGACGGCGAGTTGCTGGTAAAGATCGCTGGGATAACCCAAGAGATCGAGAATGGTTTTCTGCAGATCGGATAAAACGGTAAGGAATCGTTGCGCGTTCTGGTCGATGCGGATGATAACCAAAGCAATATGGTCAAAGGCCTTCAAAATACGTTCGGTGGTGGGCTGTTCAGCGATACGGGTGGGTTGACCAGGATACAGGCCGGTCAGGCGCTGACCTTGAGCCGTAAGCTTGCGCCGCACGTCGAACTCGACGACGGCCAAGACCCGGCCGGCCAAGGAGAGTAAACGTGTCAAACCGATGGCGTGATCTTCGCGACCGACCCACAACGGCGCGAGGGACAGCACGCATCCTTTCAGTCGGGCGCAATTATGCTCGATCAGCCATTCATCACGGTAAGCCAGCACGGCTGCAGTGAAAGGCAAAGCCGCCGCAAGGGCATTACTGGCTTAGGCGCGCCAGCCGAGGGTGCGCACATGGGCTTGGATCGCTGCGGTCTGCTGGGCGACCTTCAGGATGTAACGCGTATGCTCTTCAACCCGCGCCGGATGAATGCCGTAGGCACGGATCGACTTGCGCTCCACCTGAGACTCTATTTCAAAGCTGAGCAATCCCGCCACGTCATGGCGATCCAGAATGGCTTGAGCCGCTTCCCGCAACGGCGCATCAGCGCCGAAGGATCGATGCCCACGTCCAGGGGGCGCAGTACATTCAGATCAGCCTGGGCATGTTTCAGCCGTTCGCGCACACCCCGCTGCGCTGCCTCCGCAAAGGCTTTCGAGCGTACGACCAATACCCGTTCGGTCCACTGGACGATCGGACGCTTCGTCTCCGCTGGCGGCT
This sequence comes from uncultured bacterium, assembly GCA_903873965.1. Classification (GTDB taxonomy): domain Bacteria; phylum Chloroflexota; class Anaerolineae; order J036; family Brachytrichaceae; genus CAIXPS01. The sequence continues at coordinate 65 of CAIQQO010000476.1, read as the reverse complement.
CTCATGTCAGTTCGCGGGTGTATTAGTCACGACTTAGTCTGACAGGGCATTCCCGATACCATAAT
>CAIQQO010000475.1 GCA_903873965.1 uncultured bacterium | reverse complement strand
CATAGCGCCAGACGTACCACATGAGCTTGCTTAGAGCGGAAATCGGAATTGACCTGGGATCGGTCAACATTGTGATCTACCTGCGGGGTAAGGGTGTTGTCATCCAGGAGCCCTCGGTGGTCGCCATCCTTTCCAACGAACAACGCATTGTTGAGGTTGGTGAGGCCGCGCGCCAGATGTATGGCCGCACGCCCGACGAAATCGAGGTTACGCGCCCGGTTCGTGATGGCGTCATTGCCGACTATCAGGTCACCCAGACGATGCTGAAGTATTTCGTCGATCGCGTTAAACGGTGGAAGTTTTTACCGCCCCGCATCATCATTGGCGTCCCCTATGGCGTGACCAGCGTTGAGCGGCGTGCGGTGCGCGAAGCGGCTATCGAGGCTGGCGCCGGCGAAGTGTTTCTGTTGCGCGAGCCATTGGCAGCGGCGCTTGGCGCGGGACTGCCCGTGGATACGGCGACAGGCAACTTCGTGCTTGACCTGGGCGGCGGCACTGCCGAAGCCGCGGTTGTATCGATGAACGGCATCGTAGTCGCCAGCTCGGTGCGCGTGGGCGGTGTGCGGTTGGACGAGGCGATCCAGAACTTTATTCGCCGCAAGTACAACCTGGCTATTGGCGAACCGACCGCCGAGGATATTAAGATTCGCATTGGCAGCGCCATGCCGCTCGAACATGAACTGGTGATGCAGGTTCAGGGACGTGACCAGGTCAGTGGTTTGCCGCGCACCATCGAAGTCACCTCGACCGAAATCACCGAGTCGCTGGCAGAGCCACTGCAACAGATTGTCGGCTGCGTGCGTGCGGTGCTGGAGAAGACGCCACCTGAACTGGCCTCAGACATTATCGACCGCGGCATGGCGATGACAGGCGGTACGGCGCTGCTGCGCAAGCTCGATGAATTCATGTCGCGCGAGATCGGCATCCCGTCCTACGTCGCCGACGCCCCCATGGCCTGCGTCGCTCTTGGCACTGGCCGCGCCCTGGAAAATGTTGAAGTGCTGAAACGAACGGAGTTCCTGCCTTGATAGACCTCAAACCTCTATCTTCTGATTTCCGACTTCTGACCTCTGATATCTGACATCTGTTTTCTTTTCCCCATCTACCATGATTCTTGCCTCCTCCTCCCCCCGTCGGCGTGATCTGATGCAGCAATTAGGCGTGCCGCACACGGTGTTTCGCCCTGATGTGGATGAGACGGCGTTGCCGGGCGAATCGCCGCTCGACACTCAGCACAGGATTACGCTGGAAAAGGCGCGCGCGCCGCGGGCCGGCCCGGATGAAGTGGTGATTGCAGCAGATACGACGGTGTTGCTCGATGGCGAGATGCTCAACAAGCCGGTGGATAAAGAGGATGCGTGGGCGATGCTGCGCCGGTTGCGCGGGCGCACGCACGAAGTACAGACCTGCATTGTGATCAAGCATGGCGCGCACGAGTGGCGTGAGATCGTCTCATCCGTGGTGACGATGCGCGATTACAGCGATGAAGAAATTGGCGCGTACATCGCAACAGGCGATCCGTTTGACAAGGCCGGATCGTATGCGGTTCAACACCCCATCTTTAATCCCGTTGCGTCCATTCAGGGTTGCCCGCTCAACGTGATCGGATTGCCGTTGTGTCGCTTGCGCACACATCTCACCTACCTGCCCGATCCGGTGAAGATATGCACGGAGTTTTGGGGCTGTGCGTGTAACCAGAGCTAGAGTCGTCAAACTGATGGCGGGTGAGATCGTGACCAGTGGCAATGGCGATAGGTATGACGATCCTCCTCTGTAACCCGTTTATGGATTGGTCTTCGGTGTAGTGTCCTTGACGGGCGCATCCTTCTTTTCCGCATCCTCGTCCTCGGACTCATCTTCTCCCGATTCCCATCCGATGATCCACACGCATAACCCGGCCAGGCCGATGGTGGCGAGGACCAGGAACAGCCACTGATTCCATAGCAATCCTACATCGCGTGCAGCGATGACGAGTACGATGACCATGCCAATAGCAAGTGCAAGCCAGGCTGCGAGTTTAGAGTGGGCAGTAGCCCAGGCGCGTAGTTTCGAAAGCATGGATGAATTTTACATCTTGATTGTGATGCCGGGAATGAAGCTAAGTGCATGAAGGTAAACAGTTACTGATTCAACTGACTGCGTGACGGGCAGAATCCGTATTCAACACTTTGCTGATTTGCGCAACCTGGTGTTGCAGTCCAGCTTGTTCTGCAATCGCAAGCGCTTGTGCCATCAACGCATATCCCTGAACTGCGTCACCGCTTGTCAGCCACGCCTCTGCGTAGGTTCGGGTGAGCATCACTCGGTGTAGTGTTCCTATATTGGGCACCGCATCGAGCGTGTCATAGGTGCGCCCCAGCAGGTGCAGCGCGCGCTTGATATTCAGCTTATTCGGTTTTTTCAGCAGGACATCGCCCAGGAACTTGGTGCCCAGCATGCTGAGAAGCGGCATAAACATATCGCCCGATCCTTCGCACGTTCTCCAGATATCTTCGGCAAGTGTCAGCGCTTCTGAGATGGGAGCACGTTTGATGCCCGACAGAGAATTAAGCCGATCACGATACAGGTGTGGAAGCAAGATAGCTTTATCGCGTCGAAAAGCATCCGTATGTTCAACTTTGAGCGACAACTCATAGGCCTGCTTGTAGAGTCCGATATGGTTCAGTGATACAACCTCGGAGCGGGCTGCGTTGTTTTTCAATCGATCAAGCTGCTCGCGATTGATGTATTTTTGAACGGGTTCCAACTGATCGGTTAATATTCGCCCGCGCTTGATCACATACAAGGCATCCATGTGTCTGCCGACAACGGAATAGGCGTCATGAAGAATGAGCGACAGCGCGACAAACTCAAAGGGATACTGTTCGGGTGAAATGCTACGGAGCAATACCTCACCCGATTTTGTCGCAGCCTGATACCTGCGGGCAGTTTGCTCCATGTCGCTTCCGTGCGTTGCATCTTTGAGATGATTCGCAACCTTACCCATGGCATCTCTAATGTCGGTTGCTGACAGTGTATGCGTGGAGCGCATGAATTGATGGCTGAGGTCCCAGTATCTGTTGACGTAGTACAGCCAGCGATCCTTATCTTCCTTTGAAAGTGGCAGGCGATCAGCGATCTCGCGCGCCGTTTGCATTTTGGGCATATAGACGCCGTGACGCACATAACTCAGGTATTCCGGCGAGACGCCCCCGTCTGCCAGTGTCACCCGCCGTTGTGACCCTCTTTTTACCAAAGCGCTGTCAAGAATGGTGGAAATAACCTCGCGAATCACATCCAGTTCTTCATTGGCCGATATCTGAATAGGCATGGTGATGTCAAACCCTAAAAACGAACAGAAAATTAAAGTCGCTTGATCATGTGCGGATGTATGCTTTACACAGGCTCACCATTGGGCATGAGTAATCTACAGCTTGCTCAACCTGGTTCGCATTAATAGGATTTTATACCAGTGGGGGGGATTTTTTAGAACGGCTGCGCCGAAAACAGTGAGAAGAGGAGTACGGCCGTTGCCAGGAAGGCCGCATTGCGGCGCGTGTCGAGAGGCGTGATATCATTCAATGGCGCGGCATGCTGTACGCCGCTGAGCATGGCAAAGGCCAGCCACACGAACCAAGTCGGTGACGAAGTCACACCCATGATAGCCATAGCCGCGATGGTCGCATACCCGATCCAGGCGGCCCATTTCCGTCCGAGCGCGGCGTAGGCAATGTGACCGCCATCCAGTTGTCCCACTGGCAGCAGATTGATCGCCGTGATGATCAAACCAAAGCGCGCCGCCAATAGCACCGGGTTGAGCAGAATGCCGTTGGTAATGGCTTCGGGGCGGAATAATGCAATCAAGCCTTCGACCAGCAGCGACCGGTTTAGCGGCGCAGGTGAATTGGTCACCGTGCTCATCAGCAGCCCTGCCACGAACAAAGGTAATGCCACCAGCAGTCCTGCAATCGGCCCGCCTATGCCCAGGTCAAAAAGGGCGCGCTTGTTGCCCACCGCGCTGCGCATTTGAATGAATGCGCCGAACGTGCCAACGCCGAAGGGCGCCGGGATGAAGTAGGGAAGTGTCACCGGTAGCGCGTGCCGTTTGGCCTGGATGTAATGACCGAATTCATGAACGCCCAGGATGGTCAGCAGTGTCAGTGAAAAGGGCAGGCCATACTGAACGATGATTTGCACAACAGTGAGTGTTGCTCCCGTGTTCATTCGGCTGGCGTATTGACCGCCAAAGAGCGTCGTTGTGACGAGGGTAGCCAGCAGCAGCAAACCGTTCAACCAACGCCGTTCCGCCAGTGCTGATTGCAGGGTGCCTTTGATGGCAACGACGATGTGCTTCTCGTTGATTTCACGCAGCAAGGGCACGTAGCCCAGTTCTTCAAACTGCGTCTTCAGATTGTCGAAGGCGACCTCGGCCTCGACGCGCAACCGTCCGCTGAATTCAATCGCCTGGTCAACGTCGACCTGGGCGTTTTCGATGGTCATGACATCCGAAATGCGCAACCGCAGTTGGTCAAGTTCAACCTGATCCTCATTATTCTCCGCACCGATCTCGCGCTCGGAAGGTGGTTTGTTGATAGTTTCGTTCATGTGATATCGTAAAGAGCATAGGCTGCACCAGCCCAAAGCTCTATTCCTTCAACATCTAACACTAAGAGTGTGACATTAAAGCACTCTGATAGCTATGGTGGAAGTGCCTTATCTTTGCCGACTATAAGTGTATACCCGCTTTGATTAATGACTGAACTGACTTTGCAGGGAGTTTGTTGGGCTACTCTTCGCCCTTCAGCGCTTTCTTGATTCTGCCAACGATGAAACCGCGGCCGGCCAGCCATGCGCCGGGGACGACGCCCAGCAGGTGCCAGATCAGAAAAGGCATGACACTGACTTCCTCATGCACCATATACTTGAGATAGGCCAGTGGCAGCCAGGCAAGGACGCCCTGCACAATCAGGATCGTCGGAAGATGTTTCAGGATAAACTGGCTCACAGACTGATTCTAATTCAATTGAAGGGCGGATGACAGCATGGCCATGGCATCAGAAAATAAAAGTGTAGAGCGCGTCGGCGTGATCGATCTTGGATCGAACACGGCGCGCCTGGTGATCTATCACTATGAACCCGGCGTTCACTTCAAACTGATCGACCAGGCGCGCCAGCGCGTGCGCCTGGCCGAAGGGCTTAATGATGGGTTGCAGTTACAACCAGAACCGATTGAACGCGCCATCGAGACGCTCAACCTGTTTCGATCGTTGTGCGATGCGTCCGGCGTTGCTGAGATCATTGCCGTGGCGACCAGCGCCGTGCGCGATGCGCAGAACCAGGCCGATTTCCTGCGCCAGGTGAAGCGGCGCGCGCGCCTTGATTTGCGCGTGCTGACCGGCGACGAAGAGGCGTGGTATGGCTATGTCGGCGTTTCCAATACGCTTGATGCCGCGGAAGGGATGTTGTTCGATCTGGGTGGTGGCAGCATCGAGATCACCCGCGTGGTGCGGCGCAAACCGGCCCATGCCGTCAGCCTGCCACTCGGCGTGGTGCGCATGAAAGAACGCCACATGCCCGCGCTACCGGCCGGGCGCAAACAGACGACGGCGCTGCGTGATGAAGTGATGGCGCAGTTTGCGGGGCAAGAGTGGGTATCCGAAGAGGCGCCCACTGGCCGCCTGATCGGTATGGGCGGCACAGCGCGCGCACTGGCCAAGCTCGATCAGGAAGCGCGCAAGTATCCGCTTGAGCGGGTGCACGGTTACGTGGTCACTGCCGCAGCCATCGATGGCTTGATCGATCAGATGAAGGGATTGGACCTGCGCGGGCTACAGGCCATGCCTGGCATGCACGAAGACCGTATCGACGTCATCCTGCCCGGCGCGATCATTGTCCGCGAACTGCTGCGCGCATCGGGATATGACCGCTTTACGGTCAGCGGCGCCGGCCTGCGCGAAGGGATGTTCTTTACACGTTTTCTCGAAGGCAAGTCGTCCACTCTGATCCGCGACGTGCGCGCCTTCAGCATTGAGAACACGGCAAGACAGTATGGCGCATGGAATCCGCATTCACAGCATGTGCGCAAGCTGGCGCTGCAATTGTTTGACCAGTTGAGCGGTGTGCATGGCTATGGCGCGTGGGAACGTGAAATTCTGGGTGCGGCGTCGTTGCTGCACGATATCGGCTATGCCATCAGCTTCTTTGACCATGATACGCATTCGCAGTATTTGATTCTGAACAGCGACTTGTCGGCGTATACCCACCGTGAACTGGCCATACTGGGGTTGCTGGCGCGCTATCATCGCAAAGGCGATATTGATTGCGAGCCCAACTGCGACCTGTTGGAACCCGGAGATCAGCAGCGCATGGCGGCGATGGCCGCGATGCTGCGGCTGGCCGAATATCTGGAGCGCGGGCGGCGTCAATCGGTGCGTGAGCTGACGTGCAACGTGGGCGCAGCCGAAATCGTTATTACAGCACGCACGCGTGGTGACGCAGCGATTGAACTATGGGAAGCGGGGCGTAATACAGACCTGATGGAATCGGCATTGGGCCGCAAGGTGCGGATTGTGAAAGAGTGATGACCGGACCTAAATAATCATGGTTCAGAAATCGGCTGTCATGCACAGGCTCACTTCTCTATGGCGTCCAGGCTGGCTCGTCATCGTGGCGCTGGTGATCTGTGCCGCCTCCCTCCTGCTCTACACATCACAGTATGCCGTCAATATGATGTTCTGGGATCAGTGGGGCGTATATGGCGTGTTTTTTGCCCACGGGTCGTGGCTGGACGCCTTGCGCTGGCAGGTGGGGCAGCATCGGCAGGGACTGGGAGCGCTGCTCATCTACGTCACCTCGTCCTTTACCGCGTGGGATGGCAGGGCTGACGCATTTCTCGTTGCTGTGACATTGATCGTAGCCACCATCCTGGCGCTGTTGTTGATCAAACGCTATACGGGTCGGTTCTCGCTCCTTGATGTGGTTATACCCGTGCTCTTTCTCAGCCTGAACCAGTGGGAGGTGGTGACCATTGTGCCCAATGTCTCGGCGGCGGCGCTTCCGCTGGCGCTGGTGATCCTGTATGCGCTGGGACTGACGATCGCGCGCGCCCGCGTCCAGGTGATTGTCCTGAGCATTCTCAATGCGCTGCTGCTGTACACCGGCTATGGTCTGATAGCCGACTTCATCACGCCGCTGCTATTTGCATGGCGAAGCTTGCGGCCTGAACAGCGCGGCAACGCGCCCGGCATTCGATGGTGGTGGCTGGCCGGGCTTGCGCTTGCCCTCATCATCGCAGCTACTTTTTTTGCCAACTATGTCTTTACCACTGGCGCGGACTGTCCGGTTTTCCCGCACCCATACCCATTCGACTACCTCGTGTTTGTGGGGTTGATGGTGGCGCAGGGATTCGGGTTGGCGCCGCTCGCCGATCAGCTTGGCATGGCTAACGGCGCTGCCATGTTGATCGGTTTGTTGATCATCATTGCCGCTATCCTCATCGCCTGCAAGTCCATTCGTACTGCGCGCGGGATGGCGGTTGTTTTCCTGATCGGCTACGCGCTACTCTTCGTCAGCATGGCCGCCGTCGGGCGCGTGTGCCTGGGCGCCACCCGTCAAGCTTTATCATCACGCTATATCACGCTCGTGCTGCCATTGATTCTGGGCATCTACATGTGGGCGCGTGCACAGAACATGCGACGTCAAATAACGACGGGCGCAGGCATCTCGGCGCTGCTGCTGCTGTCACTGCTGCCGCCTTTTTACAGGAGTCCGTACACGCTGACGCCGCAGGTGTTTCATGATTACAAAACCACATGGGCCGCGTGCTATGTGGCCACACTCGACCCCTATCACTGCAACACTGTCGCCGGCTCCCCGGTGTATCCGGAGACGCAGGCCATCATCGGCTCATTACGCTTCCTCGAACAGAATCGCCTTAATCTCTTTCGCGATATGGCACAGGATGTGGTTATCGTCAGTCCAGCGCGCCTGGAATCCGCAAGCGTGCCTATCATGGGAATTGTCAATCCGCCCGGCTTTGAACGTTACGAGGTTCAATGGGGCACAGGTGAATACCCAAAGGAGTGGCAATGGCTCAGCGGTCCGCATCGCAGCCCCATACCGTACGGCAAAATCACGGAATGGAATACATCAAGTCTACCCAGCGGGCTATATACCGTGCGCGTGACGGTCTTCCTGCAAGGCGGTGGGCAGCGGATAGTCATGGCCCGTTTTACCAAACCGTGATCAACCACAGGCTTCCTGTTGCGCGATAATGCTCGTTCTTAATACGTTGTATTGGAGGATCGCACGATGGGACGTTTGACACAGCAATAGAGTGACTTTTTCGATGTCGAGGGATATCTCATTCTCGACGATGTTTTTGACCCATTCGACTTGGCCCCTTTGCGCCGCGAGTTTGAAGAGCGCATTGACCACAAGATCGCCGCGTTGCTTGCTGAAGGTAAGCTGCAAGACATCCATGCCAATGAGCCTTTTGACCGCCGACTGGCGTGTGTTTACCGTGATTCGAAGTGGATTCCGCTGGTCGATGCGACCGAGCACAATGGCTGCATGCAGATTCTGCCGCGCGCGCATCGGCAAGGCATCGTGATGCATCACACGGGAGGTAATGCCGGCTTCCTCGTGATCGAAGACGCCGTCCTGCCGCTCACACCGGCGCAGCCTGTGTTCGCCGCGGTGCCTGT
>CAIQQO010000474.1 GCA_903873965.1 uncultured bacterium | reverse complement strand
GCTTGTGCTGAACCTGTGCGGATTTGCCTCTGTGTCTGTCCCGATGTTCTGCTTCAAAGGTGATCCGGCATCTCTGCCGCTTTCGCTCTTCTGTTTGGTCGAGCGAGGTGTTATTCTAGTGCCTTTTTTGCCTTTGTCAAGCACCAATTTCACTTTTTTCAGAACATAGTTATTTGTACGCCCTCTGGTTATTCGACGCTTACGGATTTGCGATAGATAATCCATCCATGATGAACACTCGGTTCCTTATGCAACCACCCTCAGCAACGCGGGGTATCTTCCCATGCAACCTATAACCATCGTCGGCGATCACTTCGTCCAAAACGACGCGCCTATGCGCATCCTGTCGGGCGCGATGCATTATTTCCGCATCATGCCTCAATACTGGCGCGACCGGTTGACCAAGCTCAAGGCAATGGGGCTGAACACGGTCGAAACGTATGTGGCATGGAACCTACACGAGCCACGCCCCGGCTTGTTTGACTTCACCGACCAGCTCGATCTTACATGCTTTCTCGAAATCGCCGCAGAACTTGGGCTTAATGCCATCGTCCGCCCCGGCCCATACATCTGCTCGGAGTGGGAGTTGGGCGGCCTGCCCGCGTGGTTGTTGCGCGATCCAGCCATGCGACTGCGTTGCTCGTATCCACCTTACATCAAAGCAGTTGATCGTTTCTTCGATGCCCTGTTGCCGCGTCTTGCGCCGTTGCAGGCGTCGCGCGGTGGCCCCATCGTGGCAATGCAGGTGGAGAACGAGTACGGCAGCTACGGCGACGACAAAGCCTATCTGCGCCACCTGGCTGATGGCATGCGTGCGCGCGACATCGACTGCCTGCTGTTCACCTCCGACGGTCCAACCGACAGCATGTTGCAGGGCGGTGCACTGCCGAATATTTTCAAGGTCGTCAACTTCGACAACCACCCGACCGAAGCGTTTGCCAAACTGCGCGAGTACCAACCTGAAGGGCCGTTGATGTGCGGCGAGTTCTGGTGCGGCTGGTTCGACCACTGGGGTGAACGTCACCACACGCGCCCTGTTGGCGACGTGGCGCGCGACCTCGATACGATGCTCGCAGCCGGCGCGTCAGTCAATTTCTACATGTTCCACGGCGGCACCAACTTCGGTTTCATGTCTGGCGCCAACCACACCGCGACCGAGTATCAGCCCGACGTCACCAGTTATGACTACGATGCGCTGCTCGACGAAGCCGGCGACCCGACGCCGAAGTATTTCGTCTGCCGTGATGTGATCGCGAAGTACGAATCAGTCCCCCCTTTGCCGACATTGCCACCCGCGCCCAAATGCGCTTATGGCACAGTAACACTGACGGAGCATGCGCCGCTTCTCGCCAATCTCGACCGGCTGGCTCGCCCTGCCCATCGCCCCGCACCCGTGCCGATGGAGATGCTGGGGCAGAACACCGGCTTGATCCTGTATCGCACGACGGTGCATGGCCCACGCGAGCAACAGCCGCTGGTGCTGCAGGACGTGCACGACCGCGCGCAAGTGTTTGTCGACGGCGTCTATCAGGGCTTAATCGACCGCAACACCCCGGCAGAGGCGCGTTCACTTCTGCTGGCCTTTGGCCCGGGTGCGCACCAACTCGATATTCTTGTGGAGTGCATGGGGCGCGTGAACTATGGTCCGCAATTGCACGACCGCAAAGGGATCACCGAAGGCGTGCGGCTGGCCAACCAGTTCCTTTACGACTGGACGCTCTTTCCGCTGCCACTCGCCTCGCTGCGACGGTTGCACTTCGACCAGAACACGTCTGGTCCGGCGTTTCATCGCGGCTTCTTTGACGTCGCCGTTCCAGCCGACACGTATCTGGCGCTACCCGGCTGGGGGCGTGGGCTGGCCTGGATCAATGGCTTCAACCTCGGCTGGTACTGGGAAGAGAAGGGACCGCAGCACACGTTGTATATCCCAGCACCTAAACTGCGCGCCGGTCGGAATGAAGTGATCGTGCTCGAATTGGGCAAACATGACGGCATAGCGCTGACTATGGCTCAACATACCTTTGAGATCGAATTCCGCGACACGCCCGACCTCGGTTAAACCTATGACAACGCAAACTCTCTATTACAAGGCGCGCACGACCGGCAACATGTGGGATACATGGCTGTATCAACACGACGACGTGAGTTACCTCTACTATCTATCCGGACCGGGCGGCGCGTGGAACGGCATCGGACTAGCCACCTCGACCGATGGCGTGCACTGGCACGAACATGGGCTGATCCTTGTTAAGCGCCCCGATGTGACGTGGATGGGCACCGGCTCGGTCTGGCAGACGTCCGCCCCAATGGCCTTGCAGCCCCTGGGGACAACGCAACCGCGTTTCATCATCAACTTCTCCGAATGGCGAGGGGATGCGCAAACGATCTTCTTCGCACAATCCGATGACCTGATCCACTGGCAGCGGCTTGGCGACGAATATGAGTTTCGCCCCGATCCGCGCTGGTACAACACCGATGGAGGAAATTTTGGCCGCTGGGACTGTATCTACACCATCGACCGGCCGGAGGGTGGGCACTATGGCTACTGGACAGCGAACCCGCTCAACCATGCCGGCATCGGTTTCGGTTTTGGCGAAAGCGCTGACGGTATCACGTGGTGCGCGTTGCCTTCACCACGCATCGATTGGGGTGATGTCACCCCCATGCCAGTCGTCGAATCCGGCGCAGTGGCGGCGATCAATGGGCGGTTCTATACCATGCTTGGCACCTACCAACCTTACGGCGCCTATGCCTCGGGCATGTTCACGTTTGTCGCAGAGGCGCCATCAGGTCCGTTTACGCCCGTCAAGCCCAACTACGCACTGCTCGCATCACCTCTTGGGCGCTGGCACACTTACTTCGCGCGCTTCTTCCCGCGCAACGGTGAACTGCTGGTCAACCACCACGCTATTGCATATGATGGCGAAGTGGTTATGGCGCCGCTTAAACGTGCCATAGTGGATGAAGCCGGCGCACTGCGCCTGATGTGGTGGCACGGTAACGATGTGGTCAAGCGCGATGAGACTTATACAACCGCCACAATCAACGATGCCCGTACCGAGATCACCTATGAGCCATCTGCAGGTATAGTGCTCGAAGGTCGTGTGAATCTGGCAACATCGCAACCCTCAATCCATGTGGGATGTGGTGAGGGTAAAAACGTCATCCGCTTTAGTATCGGCGCGGCAGGCACTTGTGTCATTGAGCAACTCGGCTCCAGTGGCACTATTCAGCTGATAGAGTGCATTGACCGCGAGATCGGGCTCAAAGGAATAGTGTCTCTTCGCATTCTCGCAATGCACTCGTTTATCGAACTCTATCTGGACGATCATCTGATCCAGGTACACTCACTGCCGGCTATGCCGGTGGGGCACATCGTTCTAGATGGGTTCGAAGCACATGGATAATAGACCAAAGTAAGGGACAATAACACCAGAAAAGCAGTATCATGCGAAGCATCATTCCACTAGTCGGTCTGGCAGCCATGAGCCTTGTGGTCTCAGTTGCTTTAGCAAACGCCACGCAGACTGTTGCGCCAAATAGCCAAGTCGCGTTGGCCCCTGCCGCACCCACAAATATCACACTCAGTGGATCGAGTCAGTATCTCGC
>CAIQQO010000473.1 GCA_903873965.1 uncultured bacterium | reverse complement strand
GCTTGTGCTGAACCTGTGCGGATTTGCCTCTGTGTCTGTCCCGATGTTCTGCTTCAAAGGTGATCCGGCATCTCTGCCGCTTTCGCTCTTCTGTTTGGTCGAGCGAGGTGTTATTCTAGTGCCTTTTTTGCCTTTGTCAAGTACCAATTTCACTTTTTGGCCACTTTCTTCAAAACCCATTCGAAAACCAGTTCGGTATTTCAAAAACGGCTTGAATCGTGTATTATAGACCCCATTCAAATGGAGCAACTGTCCCGAACGTTCAATAATCGCGACGACGGTAACGACGCAATATAGGGCGTCGCTTAGTTTGTCGCGCGTTCGGTTCAATACAAGCAGCGTAGACACTAAGAGCCGCCCAACCAATCGGGCGGCTCTTTTTTTGTCATGAGGAGGAGCAAGGCAGATGTTTAAGTCGCAGACATGCGGAGAATTGCGTTCGACTGACGAAACAAAGGTAGTGATGCTAGCCGGTTGGGTACACCGGCGCCGTGACCATGGCGGAGTGATCTTCATCGATTTACGCGACCGCTTTGGCATCACGCAGGTAGTGATCCGTTCTGGCACGCCCGATGCAGCACTTGACCTGTTCAAGACTGCAGAAACTCTGCGCAGTGAGTTTGTGGTGCAGATCGAAGGTGTTGTGGAATTGCGCACGGAAAATAATCGCAATCCGTTGATGACCACGGGTGATATTGAGGTTGTGGCGACAAAAATCGTCATCCTGAATCCCGCCAAGACCACGCCTTTCCTGATTACCAGCGACGGCCGCGACGTGGACGAGAATCTGCGCCTGCGCTATCGCTATCTGGATCTGCGCCGTGAACGCATGCAGAAGAACTTGACCATGCGCCATCGCTTTGTCAAGTTCATCCGCGACTACCTGGATGTGCGCGGTTTCCTCGAAATCGAGACGCCCATCCTCTTTAAGACAACGCCCGAAGGCGCACGTGACTACCTCGTGCCCAGTCGTGTTTACCCTGGTACCTTCTATGCTTTACCACAGAGCCCCCAGCAGCTCAAGCAGTTGCTGCAGGTTGCCGGCATCGAACGCTACTTCCAGATTGCCCGCTGCTTCCGCGATGAGGATCAGCGCGCTGACCGCCAGCCTGAGTTCACTCAGCTCGATATGGAATTAAGCTTCGTCGATCGCGAAGACATTCTGCAACTGATCGAAGGGTTGCTGACCGAGTTCGTCGAGAAACACACCACGAAGAAACTGATCGCCAAACCCTTCCCCCGCTTCACTTATGCCGAAGCGCAGGACAAGTACGGCATCGACAAGCCCGATATTCGCTTCGGCCTCGAGATGTTCAACATCACTGCAGTCACACGGGGATCGCAGTTCTTGCCCTTTGCCAACGCCGCCACGGTGAAAGGCTTTGTCGTACCTGGCTGCGCAGGTTATTCGCGCAAGCAGGTTGACGACCTGGGTGAGATGGCCAAGAAGAAGGGCGCCAAAGGTCTCGTCAGTCTCATGCACGATGACACGGGCATCCGCAACCAGGGCGCCGGTGCGAAACTGAGCGACGCCGAAAAAACCGCCATCCTCGCCGCAGCCAATTCAAAGCCCGGCGACTTGCTGCTCTTCATCGGCGACTCGCCGAAAGTGGTCAATGAAGCGCTCTCCGAACTGCGCCTGGAACTGGGGCATCGACTGAAGCTGGCCGACGAAAACGTGCTCGCCTTCTGCTGGGTGATTGACTTCCCCTTGTTTGAGTACAACGAGGAAGAGAAACGCTGGGACCCATCGCACCACATGTTCACCGCGCCAAAGGATGAATACATCCCCACGCTCGAAAGCAATCCTGGCGCTGTGTTAAGCAAGCAATACGACCTGGCCTGCAACGGCTACGAGGTCGGCGGCGGCAGCATCAGAATCCATCGCCGCGATATCCAGGAAATCATCATGCGCCTGATCGGACTGGAGATGGAAGATGCGCGCAAGAAGTTTGGGCACTTGCTCGAAGCCTTCGAATACGGCGCACCACCGCATGGCGGCATTGCACCCGGCATCGACCGGCTGACCATGTTGCTTTGCGACGAAGCGAACATTCGCGAAGTCATCGCGTTCCCGAAGAACCAACAGGCTTCCGATGTCATGGCTGGCGCGCCATCGCCGGTGTACGATCTTCAGCTCAAAGAGCTACACATCAAGATCACGGAATAAAGAAAAAGACTCCCGGAATCTTCTGCAGATTCCGGGAGTCTTACTTAAACCTTACAGCTTCTTCTCTGACGAATGGCCGGGGAATATCTTCGAACCAGGGTTCAGATACTGGAACATGAAGTTCACTGCGGTGCAGGCCTGTGCGAAACCAGTCGCAATCAAGTTGAGCGGTTCGATGCCCTCTTCAGCGCTGATGTCGCCAGCTGCGAACACGCCAGGGATATTGGTTTCCTGCTTCCGGCCGACCTTAATGTAGCGTGTGCCAACCATATCCAATCCCCATTGCTTGATCGGGCCAAGGTCAACGTTAAAGCCCAGGGTCAGGATGACGGCATCCACCGGGATAGTCGTTTCCTCCTTGGTGCGATTGTCGAAAATGGTGGCGCTCTGCACTTTGCCAGTGCCGGCAATAGTCTTCAATTCGTAAAAAGTCTTCACTTCCACGTCCGAGTTCATCAACTCAGTGACCGATTTGCCGAGTGCGCGGAACTGATCGCGGCGATGGATCAGCGTGACATGCTTGGCGTAATCTTCAAGGTTGAGCGCCCAGTCCACTGCCGAGTCGCCACCGCCGACCACGAGCAGATTTTTGCCACGGAACACCGACTTCTCTTTGACAGAGTAATACAGGCCGTTGTTCTCATACTGCACAAACTCCGGGTTGGGAAGCTTCTTGGGGGTAAAGGCGCCAACGCCGCCACAGATCAACACAGAGCGCGTCTTGTGCTGGGTTTTGTCTGTAGTCAGGGTGATGACGCCATCCTCGCCGTGATCCAGTTTCTGCACGCGCTCGCCCAACGACATTTTCGGCTGCCACATCATGGTCTGATCGACCAGGTGCTTCACCAGATCGCGCGCAATCACCTTGGGGTAACCGGGCACGTCGTAAATGAACTTCTCTGGATAGAGCGCGGCCAACTGTCCACCCGGCTCATCCAGCGCATCGATAATCTCAACCTTTAACTCACGCAGGCCTGCATAGAAGGCGCCAAACAGCCCGGCAGGGCCGGCGCCAATGATCGTAACATCCGCGATTCCAGTGCCGTTATCATGCACTTGTGACATTTCAATAACCTCATTCAGCATTTAGATTGCAATGAACCTCGTTGAAACCGCACAGCGTCACGGCCAGTGCAAATCATTAACATGGTTCTACTTTTTTTATAAACGTCGCATTTTAACACCGCAGCACAAAAGCTGATCGGGCAATTCTGATTTACGGTTTCTTGTAGGTGCCCACAAAGGCTTTGACCACGGCTGGATCAAACTCCAGACCAGTCTGGCGACTGATGTAGTCCCAGGTCTCTGCGTCCGTCCACGGCTTGCGATACGGGCGCGTGGCGCGCAACGCATCCCATGTGTCCACGACAGAAAAGATACGCGCCGGCAACGGGATATCGATGCCCTTCAAGCCTTTGGGGTAACCCTTGCCATCCCACCGCTCGTGATGGTAGTAAGGAATATCGAGCGCAGGCCGCAGGCCTTCCACAGCGAAGAGCATCTGATAAGCATACTCAGGGTGTTTGCGCAATGCGACGCGCTCGTCATCCAGCAACGGATCGGTCTTCAGCAGGATCGTATCAGGAACGTACATTTCGCCAATATCGTGCAGCAACGCGCCGCGACGGACATGGATAATCTGCTCATCCGTCATACGAAGAATTTTAGCGATCTCCACAGTCATCTCTGCAACGCGCCGGATGTGACCTTCGGCCTCATGTTTACGTTTCTCGAGCGCGCGCGCCCACACTTCGAGCGTGGCATCATAAGCCAGCATAATGGCATCATTATCTCGAATGAGCTTATCCAGCGGCTCAATCGATCCAGTGAATAAGACTTTTATCCGGTCAGCCAGGCTCATGGGTTGTTTCTCACTCATCGTCATTGACCTCTCTTCACGTGCCATATCATTGAAAATTCGGCCCCGCCAGTCAGCACATTGCAAGCAACAATGCATTATCCACCGTCCGGTATCCAGACGAGATTGTCAGACCGCTTCAGTTGCTATGGCCTATTGTAACTATACAAACTGATTTGAAAATGATCAATATCGCGTATATACATAGCGCCACTATAGCCACATGAAGACAAACAGTGTATAACTCTAGCGTTCGAGTCCGCCGGGCGGTCGCTGGCCTCTTCGGAGACCAGAGGAAAGTCCGGACTCCATAGGGTACGGTGCCGGCTAACGGCCGGGCGCAGTGATGCGACGGAAAGTGCAACAGAAAGAAACAGCCCAGCAACGGGCAATGGTGAAATGGCGAGGTAAGAGCTCACCAGCGTTGCAGAGATGCAGCGGCTCGGTAAACCCCACCGGGAGCAACGCCAGATTGCGCAGATGAGGCGTCCCGCTGATGCGCAGGTAGGCGGCTAGAGCCCTGCAGCAATGCACGGGTCGAGAGAGATGATCGTCCAGCATTATAGGGGTAGGCCTTGTGTCTATCCCTATGGATGCAGACAGAATCCGGCTTACAGGCGGACTCGAACAAACACCTCTGTGAAGATGACGAACGGCCTCTTCAGGCGACAGATGCATGTGCGCTTAACATCGTCACGGGACCATGACCAGGATAGACCGTAGTTACTCCCAGTGCCCGGATCGCGGTCCAGCTTTGTACAGTCAATTCCATGGCGCTCTCAGCCACAAAACCCGGGTTCTGCAAGTCGCCTGTAAACGCTGCGCCCTGATCCAGAATCAGTGTCACGCTATCAGCGGAATGTCCCGGCGTACTGATGATTTCTCCCGCGATTCCGATACTCGACAAAAAAGATCGACTCGCCTCAGTCGTCATCAGAAGATTGTCATGCAGCGTTATCGGGGTATAACGATCAACTGGTTTTGTGATGGTCTTCAGCAACGAAATTGCGCTGATCTGGTGCTCCAGTACGATGAGCCGGACACCCAGTCGCTTCAAGTCTTGCGCGAGTCCAGCATGGTCCGGGTGATAGTGCGTAACCATCTGGTAACGAATCTGCTGCAAAGAGATATTCTTGCGTTTCAGGACGGCTAGAAACTCGGGGAGTGTGCCAGGCCAGCCCGCGTCGACAAGAAGCTGCACATGGCTATTCCCGATGACGTAATAGTTCGTGGAATGGTATCCGACATGAACGATATTCATTGCCAATCGCCCCATTGTATCCGTGAAATCCATCCCCGTTTAATCCGTAATACTGGCCTCTCCTTTCGTGTAATACAAATCAAACGTGCTCTCAATGCTCGCTTGCTCAACTGCAACGACTTATCAACAATCATTGCCATCACATCGCGTTGCGCGTCCGTGATCCCCCTCATCTCAATGAGTTGCGCCAGGCTGACCTCGCGACCAACGCGTTGCACCACGGCAGCAAAGGCCATAAACGGCGCCTCGCGCTCCTGATCGTTCCTCGCGACAACACACATGCTGACCAGCGGCACAACCAGGCGCGCATCGCCACAAAGCGCCGTAAAACCAAATAGCTCATACAAGACAGCCCTGATTTTCCACTGGTCGTCCACTGCATCGGCAGCACGCGCATCCTGCAGATCAGCCAAACCCCACATTGCGCCAACAACGTAGGTTTCCTCAAGCGCACGAATGCGTTGATAGTAACGCCAGATCGCATCGCCTGCGCCAGCGACATGCATCAACCCCAGCACCACACACGCCAGACTTTGGCCATAATCGTCGAGGTTATTAAAGCACTCCAGCAACGCCTGCGCACCGGCTTCGCCTTGCCACCGCAACGCACCCACCAGGTTGTCGATCGTCTTCGTGCGCACACGCTCATCAGAAATTGATTGGCTTCTTTTCAGACGTTGCGCAATGATCGGGACTACCACCGAGCCGTGCGCCTCCAGCTTTTTACTCCATTCACCCTCAACCGCACCTTTCACGCCACCTGCCAACCGCACCAGTTCAAGCGGCGTTGTGGCTGCCTGTACCAATCGTTCCACCTCTTGCTCTTCAGGCGAGGCCGGCGGTCGGAATTTGGCAATGGCCTCAGCCATCATCTCGCGCACGCGGGTGTTGATCAAGTATGCTCTGAAATACGTCGGCGCGGCAGGCGCATGATTAGGCCGTGATTCCGCAGACGGTTGTTGCCGTTCCTGCTGGCTGATGGTATGTTTCGTCTTGGGCATAGTGCGATCATTGTAAACGTCTCCTTTCGATGAATGCAACGTCCTTTGCCTCAGTTGAACTGTCTCATGTATCATTCTTTACAAATGAATTCAGCACGCGGCCAATAAGTGTGATATACTATTGGAGTCAGTAGCAATTACGGATTATTTCTTGTCAGTTCTTCCACATAATCTTCAGTAACCCTGCTGGGGTTTCCTTCTGTTAGATTGGATGGTCTGGAATCTTCCTTGAATTGGCCTACCCATTTCATGTCGTCTTGATATCTACAGTATCAAGCGCGGCACATTCAATCCTATTCGATCCTCAGGAGGATCCCAATGAATAACAAACTGTACGTCGGCAATCTTTCGTATGACACCACCGAAGCCAAACTGCGCGAGCTCTTCAGCCCGGTGGGCGCCATTCGATCCGTCGCTATCCCCATGGATCGCATGACCAATCAACCCCGTGGCTTCGCCTTCGTCGAGATGGAGAGCCCCGCGGATGCCCTGAAGGCAATCAAGGCCTGCAACGGCCAGATGCTGGATGGTCGCGAGATCAAGGTCAACGAGGCCAAGCCCATGGAAGCCCGCACAGGCGGCGGTGGCAGCGGTGGCGATTCGCGCCGCAACAATTCCAACCGCTGGTAACAGCGGCGTCGATTGCGCGCTAACAAGGCCCCCTGCTCCTGGCGAGTAGGGGGTCTTCTTATTTCCGCCAACTGCCGCTGGTAATCAGCGGAATGGCAAGGATGAGTCTATGAATGCAGTAAAAACGCGGCGTAACTCCATTGCTCTCAAAGGCACTCCTCAGGCGCGTGTGTTCGACACTTTTGAGGATTGGCAGGCTGAGCAGCAGGCCGATGTGCGCACGCCGGAGCAACGCGGCATCCATGTCGGGGCAACGGTGCTGTGGCGTTATCGCGTCAACCAGGTCATCCACACTGAGCGCGCCACGGTCGTCGCCGTCGAAGGGCTAAATCTAACCCTGCAAGTCAAAGACGTGGAAACACGCACGTGCAGCGCCCAGGTCCATGAAATCGTGGACAGCGCCTTTGGGCATCGCCCGATCACCGAAGCCGGTTGGCGCCCCTTCGTCGCCAGTCAGATTGACAGCACCGTTGAAACGATTGTCGGGACAGCGAACGACGAAACCGCGGGCGCAAGGCCCTGGCAATAGTCCGGATGACACTGGCCAACTCGTTCTAATAGACGAATCCGCGGATTCACATCTACGTTGTTCTGATAGAACAAAGCCAGTTTTCTAGAACTGTGATATACTTAGGCAGTCAGTAGCGATTGCAACGCGACTCATTCTTGTCGGTTCTTCCAATAAATCCCCTTGTGAACCTTTTTGGGTTTCCTTTAGTGAGATTGGATGCTCAGGAATCTTCGCTGAGTGCTCCTACCCAATCTATGTTGCGACGGCAACCCTGCCACGCGACGCATTTAATCCCAGAAAGATCCTCAGGAGGATCCAGAATGAATAACAAATTGTATGTCGGCAATCTTTCCTATGACACCACCGAAAGCAAACTGCGCGAGCTCTTCAGCCCTGCCGGTACCATCCGCTCGGTTTCGATTCCGATGGACCGCATGACCAATCAGCCCCGTGGTTTCGCCTTCGTAGAGATGGAGACCCCGGCCGACGCGCTGAAAGCCATCAAACTTTGCAATGGCCAGATGGTGGACGGTCGCGAGATCAAGGTCAACGAAGCCAAGCCGATGGAAGCTCGCTCCGGCGGCGGCAGCAGCTCCGGTGGCTCCGGCGGCGGCGACCGTGGCCCACGCCGCAACACTCAATCCCGCTGGTAACCAGCGGCATCAGTCGCGCTTCGACAAGGCCTCCTGCTCCTATCGAGTAGGGGGCCTTGTTATTTATGGGTTGGCGCCTGAGTATTTGCCCAGGTTCCGTTCTTGGCTGTAGTTTTCCGGCACGTTCTGAATGACTTGCTTTCATTGCAAGTCGATTGGTAGGAGGCTAAAATGGCAGCAGAAACAGAAGTCGTATTTCCTCGCTCACTCAGTGACATTTACCCCGCGGCTGCGCAACAGGTGTACATCGAGACGTACAAAAAATCCTTTGCGACATCCGACGGTGATACACGCGATCGCCTTTCCCGCGAGAGCGTGGCATCCCGCGATGCATGGGACGCCGTGGGGCGTGAGTTTGTCCAGGACTCCGTGACGCACAAGTTCCACCGCATCGGGGAGCAGGCCGCGGTAGCAGGTCAGGGCGGCAAGAAATCATTGCTGGGCACAGTCAAAGGCTTGTTCAAGCGCTGAAAGAAGCATACTATGCACAGGGATATTCTCAATAATAAATGGAAAGCCATGCGCCCACAGTTGAAGGTGACATGGAGCAAACTGACCGACGATGATCTCGACCGCGTGGCCGGCAGATTCAGCAAGTTCGTTGACTTGCTGAAAGAGAAGTATGGTTATTCTCAAGAGCGCGCCGAAGAGGAAGTCGACCGCCAGATCGACGCGCACGAGATTTTCTAACCGGGCGTCATGTTCTCTCACTAACCCGGCGCGATGCTTATGCTGCCTTACAGTAGCGAAGCAATAACGATCCGGGTTGGTGCGTGATTTCAACCAGAAGGCCTGGCCCTTGGCGAGATAAGTCGCTTCCGGTTAGGGTTCGTTCCAAGTTGTTGTCAAGGTCGGTAAAACGGTAGCTGGCCGCGAGGTCAAGTCCGCACAGGTGCAACACCTGCTGTGCGGTCGTGCACTGCGATCGCCGAAATACCTGCACCATCCCCTCGTCAGTCTCCGGGCGATGGAACTGCCATGCCATGCACGCATCCTCGGTCAGCGAATATGGCGTGAGCGGGTAGTAATCCGCCAGCATCAAATCGGCCACCTTTTGGAACTGTGCCACCAGTCTGCGGTACAACTCCCAGTCCAAGTTCAACTTGCGCACATCCCAGCAAATGCCGAAAGATGGGCTCATGTGGCTGCGCACGTAGTAAGCCTGATCGCTCGCCGCTTCATACACGCCCTGCCCGTAAAACGGTATCCAGCGTGACAGTTCGTACGTGTGCCCTTGATTTCCCACGGCAAAACCGGCATCACCGCTGAACGACTGATAATCGCTGCGCAACAACGGCACCGCGCGGCGCATCGTCTCCAGGTCATTGCGTCGCCCGCCCGAAGCGCACGAATCGATCACCATGCCGGGGTGCCGACGGCGTAATTCGTCCCAGTACGCCAGGTAACCCTGCACATGCTGGTTCTCATGCATGCCTTGACGGTCTGCGGCTTCGCCGGTACGCCAGTTGTCGAGCGGATCCATGTTGAAATCCTGACGATACAGGTCGATGCCGTGCTCAGTGATGATCCGGTCAACGTGATCGGTCAGCCAACTACGCGCGGCAGGGTTGCCCAGGTCAAGCAGATTGTCGCCAAGCAGCCATTCGGGGTAATTCTGCTCCAGCCAGCTACCGACGGTCACGCGCTCCGGCTCGAACCACAGGATGAGCTGCATCCCATTGGCATGCGCCACGTCGCTGACGGCCTTGATGCCGTTCGGGAAACGCGCAGGGTCGGGAACCCAGGTGCCTGTCTGCGGCCACTCGTCGCACGGATACCATCCGGCATCCATCCACCAATGCGTCAACGGCACCCGTTCACGCACATACGCCTCGATAAACTGGCGCTCACTCGCCTCACTCACTTTCAGGCCAGGGAAGAATCCACCGCTGCACATGATCAGCATGGGCGCGAGCGGTTTGCCCGCGGGCTTTGGCAAGTTATGAGCCAGCATCCAGCGACGCCACAGGTTGTGTGCGCCTGCAACGTCCATGCCCTGCCAGAACAACAGGGCCATCAAGGGCGTGCGAATCGTCTCGCCCGGTTTGAGTGCGATGCGGACAAGTTCCTGTCCCGCCAGCACGCGAACGCCGGCCTCATCGCGGCTGAACGACGCCGACCATTGCCCCGGCCAGCCCACGGCAACAAACGCGCCGGCATCGTCGGCTGTCTGCAGGTTGAAATACGGGAAAGCGCCGTTACTGGCGCGCCCGCCATTGGGCGCAAATCGCACTGCATGGCCTGGGGTCACGGCAAGTGTGTCAGCACTGGGTTGATAGCTGTCAGCGCGATAGTCGTCGCCGCGATTGCAGTGCAAGATGCAAGAATCAGCGCTGTCAACGGCAAATGCAGCATCCAGCCCATGCAGTGCTTCAAGTATCGGCGCGTCCACCTCACCCGTGTTCTTAAAGTACACCGTCCACTCAACAACGGGGTAATCAGCATAGTTAACGGCCACGCAGCGCACTTCCAGCCCAGTCGCCGGGTCAATCCAGGTCGTTGTGCGTTGCGTGCGCATCGCATCGAGCGCGGCAACAACTGTCTGTCTTGGCCATTCGCCCAGCCACTCGCGCGACGACCGTCCAGCATAACCAAACGCAAACGGCCACGTCACATTGCCACCGACCAGATGATCGTTAATCCACTGCTCTTTTATGCTCATCCTGTTTATTCCTCGCTATGATTCGCTCTCAACTTGTACGGGCAGCCATCGCCACAACCTGTTCACGCGCCAGTTCCAATACATACTGCGCGCGCAGCAAACACTGCGCCACACGTGACGCGTCCATCGCTGTCGTGTGCCAGGTCGCGGCTGCTGCATCTGCCAGCGCATCCAGCACACTCGCCCCGCTTGAAAATCCAAGCTGGCTGAGTCGCCTACCTGCCTGCCGCACATCTTGTTCGTGTGCAGGGCGAACGGCGCCCGCGCCAGCCTCGGCAATATAGACCAGCGTGCTTGCGGCGCTGGCAATGGCCTGCGCCAAGGCAGTCGACGCAACCGCCTCATGCGCATCCTCAGGCTCAATATCCGCGTCACCGACTTCTTCGCCGTCAACGCTCGCTGACGGCAACGGCGCTGCCTCATCGAGTAGGATCGGCGGCAAAGCCAACATGCGCAATGAATCGAGCGTCACATGCAATGCATGATACGCCCCGCCGGTCGGAAGTGTATACGCAGATAGCGGCGTGTGGTTGAACAGCGTCACAGGCGTCAGGTTGATCCCAGCCTCATTGCTCTCAGCAAATCCCAGAATGGCATACGTGCCCCATGCTACCGGCGCCCAGTTTGCCAGTGTATCCACGGCAAAAGACCACGCCTCATCATGCGCCACATCAAGCATGATGGTGCGGCCAGCGGCATCATACAACGGGCGCAGTAACCGCTGTTTCATCTGGTCGTACGCTCCCTCACCCCATCCTGCCGGTGTGACGATGACCAGCCCATCGCTGCGTTTATGCTCGGTCATACCACTGTGGCGTCGCGTCGACAGAAACTGGCCCAGGGCACGCCAATCATCAAAGCACACCTGCCCGATCTTGGGTTGACTCAACACATCCATGCGCTCGGACGGCGCGCCAAAAATATAAGCCTGGCATCCAGGATGCGACGAGAGTCGGTTATCGAGATTGCGGCGCGCGTTCATCAGGCGCATGTGGCTGCGGCTGGCGGCGCTCGGTGCGCCGGCACCCGCCCACGTTGACCCGTAACGGTACTGCTGAATCGGTTTGTAGCGCGTCGAACCATAAAATGCCGGGCGCGCGGCGCCCCACGTAGCCCACTGCCCAGATTGCCCATCCCAGAAATATATGGTCAGCCCCGCATATCCGGAGCGGCTGTGCCATTGCCCCGCGCCGACGCCGACAACCTCCAGTGCGCCGACATCATAATAGCGCGAGCGAAACTCGCCTACCAAATAGGGCGCTGGCGGCGACGACCATTGCAACGCCATCACCAGCGCGTACGCGTGCGCCGCATCGCGCAACAATTGAGCTGCATCAGCGCGCACATCACGGTTGATCTGCCACGACACCTGATCGGCCAGCGCGCGCAAGGTGCGCTCCAGTCGCGGCAGGTCGGCGCCATGCGCCGAAACCGCCAGCGTCTGCAATCGCCCTTCCATGTTGCGCGACATCCGGTCGATGCCCAGCGTGGCCATGTCGAGCAGCGTCCTCTCCGTCGCTTGCAGCATGTCGGTGCGCGTGGCACGCGCAGGCGGCTCTGCGGCAGCCATTAATGGCGCACCGGTTTGCCGACGTTGGTACGTCAGAATAGCCGCGACACGGTGACGACACGCACCGGTTTGCTTGCACGAACAGATCATGCCCTCGAGTCCGGAACCATGCACCCAGCGCGTGACGATGTTGTAGTTCTGGAAGCGAAACACGATAACGCCGGAATCTGTGCTCTCTTCGATTTCAGGCGCGAATCCGCCCGCGGCATCCTCTTGCCCCTGGCGAAAAATCGCGCGCCCGGCCCATTTCAGCAGCGTTGCTTCGTCAAAGGCGGGGAGGAGAGGTGAAACATAAAACGTGAAACGTGAAGGGCTGAGGTCGGGTGGCGGGTTTATGGGCGAGTCTGCCGGGATGCTTTCGTCATTGGTAACCGATGCCACAGGAGCAGGCGCTGCAGATTGCGCAGGCAGAGTGGGCGCAGCAGCCAATTGGCGCAAAAACAGTGCGCCAGCCAGCACGTGGCGGCAACTCGTCTGTGCCGGACAAGTGCAGCGCGCTTGTTGCGGCCCAGCCATGGGCAGGGTCACGGTGACGCCTTCGCCTGCGAAATGCAGTGCGATGTGTGTCTCAACGTCCTCGTGTACCTGCGGTGCATCGCGCTCCAAATCTTTCTGCGCCCGGCGCAACAGCCCCTTGCTCGCGAGCGCTGCCAGCGCGTCATCATCGAGCGCCTTATACACGTTGAGGTTCATCACCGGATCACCCGCATCAGCCACTCGGCCAGTTGCAGCGGCGTGAGCGCAGCCACCTCCGCGCCCGCCAGAACGAGCCGGTCAGCCATCTGGCGGTCATAGCTCGGTTTGGCCTGTGGGTCAAGCGCCGCCAGTCCCAGCACGCGCGCGCCACCCTCGCGGATGCGCTTGACGGTCGTCACCAGGCGCAATGGCGGGCCGCCCTCGCAGAAGTCGGTCACCACAATCAACACGGTGCGCGCGGGATGGTCGATCAGCGTTTCGCAGTACGTGAGTGCGCCTGCGATGTCGGTGCCGCCGCCCAGTTGCATGCTCATCAATGCCTCGGCAGGATCGTCCACCTGCCCACTCAGGTCAACAACGGCGGTATCAAACACCACCAGACTGACCTTGAGCGCAGGCAACCCGGCCAGAATGCCAGCCATCACAGCGCTATGGATGACGGAGTCGAGCATGGAACCGCTTTCGTCGATCGCCAGAATGACGTGCCACGGCAGGTGGCGTTGCACCCGCGAGAAGAAAAAGAAGCGTTCTGGCAGAATTTGCCCGCGCGCCGGGTCGTAATGCTTGAGGTTGGCGCGCAACGTGCGCCGCCAGTCGAGGTTCTGCGCCACTTTAAGCGGGCTGTGGTTGAAGCGATTGAGTTTGCCCCACAAGACCGGGCGCACTTGATCAGACAGCCGTCGCTTCAAATCCTCGACCACGCGCCGGATAATCCGCCGCGCCATCTCCAGCACCTCACCCTTCATCATGTGCTTGAAGGTGAGAAGCGCGCGCAGCAAATCTTCATTCGGCTCCATCTTTTCAAGCACTTCGGGATCAGTGACCAGTTCAGTCATGCCGTAGCGATCCAGCGCATGACGCTCGATCACCTCAACTGTCTCCTGCGGGAACAGGTCGCGCACCTCGCGCAACCAGTCGGGCAGCGTCAACTGGCTCGCATCGAGTGTGCCGGGACGCATGCTGCCATCCGGATCGCGCATGCCGCGCCCACGGTACTCGCGCCCATACAGATAATCGAGCGCGACGTCCATGCGTTTCATATCACCATCCATCCCGGCGCCCCCCAGACCGTCTTGCGAAAAGCGCCCGAGGATCAAGCGCCACCGCCCCATCGCCATTTCTCCGGATGCGTCTGGACTCATGGCGCCTCCCGCAGCGACGGCGTCGCGCCAGACTGAAGCCAATCACCCAACCCATCGCCCGCCATCAGCTCGGTGATTCGCTGATCGAGTTGCGCGCCAAGGATGAGATCGCGTTCGTCCGCGTCGCGAATGACGAGCGACGGCGTCACGCGCGCGCCCGTCAGCGCCGCCACACGCCGCGCCACCATATCGGCCTCGCGCGCTGTCAGATCGGCAAAAGCCAGTCGCAGGTCGGGCAGCACACGAACAAAGGCGTCCATCGGCCAGCCGGCCACAATGCGATTCAACTCAGCCAGCAGTTCCGGCGCTTGCCACACGCACGAACGATTGACGCGCAATAATCCGCGCAAAAAGGCCGGCCCGCTGCGGGGTTGCGGTTTGCCCCCCGTCGCTGCACCATCCAATGCCTCGATCGCGAACTCCATTCGTCCGGTCACCAGTCGCACCAGTTCCTCGCTGCTCACGTCGCCGTCGGCAAATAACCCACCCGCTGCAGCGCCACTCACCGCGGCATTGGCTGCGACATCGTCGAGCAAGGCGCGCAAGCCGGTACGGCGCAACTGATG
>CAIQQO010000472.1 GCA_903873965.1 uncultured bacterium | reverse complement strand
TCACCGCCGATCACACGATCACGGCGTCATTCGCAATCGACACCTTCGTCATCACCCCAACGGCGGGTGCGAACGGCACCTTGACACCGAGCACGAACCAGACGGTCGACTACGGCACAGATCACGCCTTCACGGCGACGCCCTCGACCGGGTATCACATCGTGGACGTGGGCGTTGACGGCGCGTCTCAGGGCGCGCTGAGCGTGTACACCTTCACGAACGTGACCGCCGATCACACGATCACGGCGGCGTTCGCGATCAACACCTTCGTCATTACGCCGACGGCAGGCGCGAACGGCACGCTGACACCGAGCACGAACCAGACGGTTGACTACGGCACAGACCGCGCCTTCACGGTGACGCCCAATATCGGGTATCACATCGTTGATGTAGGCGTCGATGGCGCGTCGATGGGCGCGTTGAGCGTGTACACTTTCACGAACGTGACCGCCGATCATACGATCACGGCGACCTTCGACGCCAACACGTTATTCGGGCGCGTGGCGCTGGAAAAGCGCGGCATAGCGGGCAATCCGCGCTGGGTAACCCCCTTGTATCGCGTATTCGCCACGGGTGATGTCAGCGGCGGCGTGTATGTCTATGCTGCCGGCACGCCCAACTTGCTGGGTGTCTATTCATCCACAACCGATGCCAATGGCCTGTTTACCGTGACGCTCTCGGGCATCGCCACAGGACAATATGACATCTATGTCAAGGGCGCCAACACGTTGAGCAACAAACGGCTCTTGGTCAGCGTTCCGTACAACGCGCTGGTTGACTTTGGCACGCTGCGCGTAGGCGACAGCAACGGTGATGATTATGTCAACGGCGCTGATGTTTCCTACATGATTCCATCCTTTGTGCAGTGTGCAGGTGCTGAGTCATGGCGTCCGTATGGCGACATGAACGCTGACGGTTGCATCAACGGCTCCGATGTCTCAGCCCTGATCCCGAACTACCTGGCACAGGGTGATATGCAAACGCTGAATCAATCGCTGCTTCTGCGCCAGCTACTACCCGTAGGGGATGGCCGCAATGCCGTCACGAAGTCAGCCAGCCTGACGTTGAGCCGGCTGCCGGATGCGGTGCAGGCGGGTGAGGTGTTCACGGTATCGATCATGATCAACACCGGCCTGGTCGATGTCGATACGGTCGATGCCTATCTGAACTTTGACCCAGCCGTGCTGCAGGTCGCCGACGCCACGCTCATGCTCAACAAGGCCGTGTTTGAAGGGGCTACGCTGAATGCGGTGGACAACGCCAGCGGCAACATCAACCTGTCGGCTTCGCGCTATGCAGCGCCATGGCTGAACGGGACGTACACGATCGCGACGGTGACATTGCGCGCTAAAGTGGCAACGGCATCACCGAGCATCCGGTTGGTGCGCGCGGGCAGCCGCAACAGCGACCTGTACCTGGCGGGACAAAACCTGCAGGCCAGCCTGGTCGGAACGCACGCAACCTACCTGCCGGTCATCAGGCGATGAAACGTGAAGAACGTGAAACGTAAAACGTAAAACGGAGGCGACTCTCCTTGCGAAGGTTGGTAAGAGGTGCTGAACTCTCGCACGACACCATTCGCAAGGAGACGCGGTACTTCTTTTTACGGTTCACGTTTCAAAGGTTGCGGCTCGCGTAACAACCCTTGCGAAGGGTCTATGGAGGTAGGTTTCGTGTACCTATGGCTTTCGCAAGGGAAATCAGCCCGACTTGCGCAAATCACACAATGAGACAGAATTATCACAGGATATGATTTCACGGCAGACGTGAAAAATCGAACTCCATCACTGTGCAGCAGTTGATGATACAAGGAATTAGCATGGAAATAACGAATTCATTGATCACTGGTTCTTCGTTGAAAAACATGGCTGATCGTTGTCGTGCTTGGCGCCAGCAGAGTCTGATACGAGTATCTCAGCCTGTGCTACCTCGGCTTGTCACAGCCGTTGGTATCAGTGTACTGATGGTCGCACAAATCATATTACCAACGTCGGACGCACTGGCCGGCGATGCGCTTATATCGGGAAGTCTGGACATGAGCACTGCTGCGACCGGGGAGCAATCCGACTCGGACCTGACGCGCTATGAAGTGAACCTTGCTTCATCAGGCAACGTTGGCGCGACGGCAATCGCCTATCGCGTTGCAACGCCATTAGTACCTGGCGGCTGTACATCCATCGTGGTCACCACTATTGCCGACAGCGGTGCCGGCACATTGCGGCAAGCCATTGCTGACTTGTGCGCGGGAGGGACGATCACCTTTGACCCAGCGCTGACATCAGCCGGTTCGGCTACGATCGTGCTTGAGAGCGGCAATCTGGCCATTCCGGTAAACATGACTATCGCTGGTCCTGGGGCGTCAAAATTAGCGGTGAGTGGCAACAATTCAGTGCGAGTTTTCCAGATCAACACCGCAGTCGAGGCAACCATCTCAGGATTGACGATCCGCAATGGCAGTAATACAGCAAACGATGGCGGTGGGATCAAAAACCTGGGCAAGCTGACTGTGATTAGCGGCACCATAGCCAATAATGAAGCAGTCGGGTATGGCGG
This sequence comes from uncultured bacterium, assembly GCA_903873965.1. Taxonomy (GTDB): domain Bacteria; phylum Chloroflexota; class Anaerolineae; order J036; family Brachytrichaceae; genus CAIXPS01. The sequence goes on along the minus strand of CAIQQO010000472.1, from coordinate 2,352 downwards.
CGGAATCTATAATCAGAATGGCACTTTGACGGTCATTAACAGCACTTTTAAGGCGAACAGCAGCGGTAATAGCGGTGGTGGCATTTACGTTGATGCACTTTCAACTGCTGTTATTTCGAACAGTACCTTCAACGCTAATACAGGCAGTAATGGTGGCGGCATCTACAACGCCGGGGACTTGCAAGTGTTTCACGGCACATTGTCGGGCAATACCGCGTCGAGCGGCGGTGGTATCTACAATGCCGGCACGATGAGCTATTACAACACGATCATCGCTAACAGCACGGCGGGCGGTGACTGTAACAGCGACTCGGGCACGATTAACGCAAATGATAAAAGCCTTGTGGAAGACGAGACTTGCGGTTTCGAATTGAGTGGTGATCCTGGGTTAGGCACATTGCAGGACAATGGCGGTGGCACGTGGACGATGGCTCTGGGCGATGGTTCAGCAGCAATCAACGCAGCGGTCAGCACTTATTGTCCCGCCACCGATCAACGCGGTATCGCGCGACCACAGGGATTTATTTGCGATATCGGCGCATACGAACTCATTCCCAGAACCTGGTATGTGGCCACAGACGGAAATGATACCAACTCATGCACTGCCGCCGGCAGCAGTTTTGCGTGCGCGACGATAGCAGGCGCGATTGCCAAGGCATCGGCAGGTGAGATCATCTCCATAGCCGTTGGGACATACATCGAAAACGTCACTCTGGACAAATCGATGATTTTTATCGGCGCCGGTAGGAATGCGACCTTGATCAGTGGCGGCGGGGTCGACCGCGTTTTCAACATCACATCGGGAGATACGTCATTCACGGATTTGACGCTGCAGGATGGGTATGCAACTCTCTTTGGTGGCGGACTTTATTCATTGGGTTCTATTGATCTGACGCATGTTGACGTAGTCAGTAACAGTGCGAAAAATGGTGGTGGCGGCATCTATGTGATGGGCAAAACCACGATCACGGGCAGCCGGTTCGAGAATAATTTAGCCATTGACGATAGTGGAGGCGCAATCTATGCAATTGATATCATTGATATTCAGGGCAGCACCTTCATTAGTAACGCCGCGCCCAATCGATATGGCGGCGCGATTTGGGCAACCGGTGACACCAACCTGGTGAGTACGGATTTCTTGAGCAATACGTGCTATCAAGGTGGCGGCGCGGTATACGCGAATGCCAATGCAACGATAACAGGCGGACTGTTCCAGGGCAACTCAACCTGGTGGGATACCTCAAACACCGGAGGCGGTGCGTTGTCGGTTCGTTATTATTTGTCGATCGATTCTGCCAGGTTTATTGACAACTACTCAGCCTATATCGCAGGCGCTGTCTACGCCGGTGAGCATACTGTTGTCACCGGTAGCCAGTTCATCGCCAATAACTCCGTGGGTTTTGCGGCCGGATTATATGTGGCGACTGGTGGGGCAACTATCGAGAACACCTTGTTCTTCAGCAACACGGCAACGGATGCCGCAGGCGCGCTGATGGTCAGTGGGAATGTCATCGTGCGCAACAGTGATTTCGTGTCGAATACGGCTCTTAGTAATGGCGGCGCTTACCTGGCTTACGGCAACTCGGATATCAGCAACTCCCGATTTGTTGGCAATAGCTCTGGTCTAATGGGTGGCGCTATCTATGTCAGTGGCGTGACTTACATCACTGCCACCAGGTTAATGACCAATACAGCCAGTGACGGTGGTGCCATATCTGGCGATGAATTAGTCATGTCGGATAGCACGCTGATCAACAATCACGCGCTGACCGGTGACGGTTACGGTGACGGTGGCGCTCTTCGGTTGGGTGGTGCGAGCATACTTGATAACAACGTATTTGCGCGCAATGGCGCGGATCGTTATGGCGCGGTGATTTACACCTTGCGACCGTTACTGCTGCGACACTCAACGATTACCAGCCCGACATTAGGAGCAGGCGCTGCTATCTTCGTCGAAGTCTACCCGGCGGCCATTACCAATACGATCATCACCAGCTACACGGCGGGTATTCAAGCGGACAATGGCGGTTCTTATTCATCGGACTACAACCTGTTCTATAACGCCACGACCGTCGACATGGGCGCGCATTCTGTGACTGCTGAGCCGCTCTTTGTGAATGCTGCCGCAGATGATTATCATATTGACGCAGGCAGCCCCGCCATCGATGCGGGCACGAATGCAGGCGTCACGACCGACTTTGAAGGCAAGCCCCGCCCGCTGGGCCGTGGCTATGACATCGGCGCGTACGAGCGCGCCTGGTTCGTGGCCAAGACCGGCGATGACGGCAACGACTGCATGACCCCGGCGACCGCTTGTTTGACGATTGAAGCCGCAATCAATAAGGCTTTTTC
>CAIQQO010000471.1 GCA_903873965.1 uncultured bacterium | reverse complement strand
CGGTTTCTTTGCGATATTTGCCCATGTATTTCAGCAGATTGGCCTGGCTGCGGATTTTACCGTCGATAAAACCCATGGCAGCCTTTAACCCGCGCAGATCGCGAAATGATTCCAGTTGTGCTCGGCGTGTCATAGCCGTGCCGGTCAGCCCTGCGCTATACAGACTGGCATACGCATCGCCGGTTCCGCTGACAAAATGGATCGGGATGCCGCGTTCCGCGCACTCACGCACAGCCTCGGAACTGATACTCACTCCTGATCCAGCGATGAGCACGCCTTCCAGGTGTAACAATGGCGCTTGCACATCGACCTCATTCTTGCGCGTCACGATCAGTCTTTCACTGTGTTTGGTGACATAGGCACCATATCCTTCCACGATCAAGTGTTGAACGATTGACACATAACTCCTTTGCCGTAACGGCAGGTTAGCGCTTAGCGCACGATCACTTCATACACCCCATTACCCTTCACCACGTCCTTGCCGACCTGTGTCAACTGACCCCACATGAGCCACGGCAGGAGTGGCCGCCACCCTTCGCGCGGTGCGATAAAGTCGGCATCGCCAACAAACCCGCTGATCCAGGTTGATTCACCGCGTCGTGAGGAGCCGCTGCGCACCTCAACCCACTGCGTCTGCATATCGGCCAGCCGAACCTGGTTAGCCAGTCCCAGCAATATCTGTCGCCCGGTTTCATCGTGCCTGTTGCCGTGACTGTATTGCTGGTCGAGATGGTCGATGCGTTCTAGCAGACGGGTGAACAGAACGCCGAAGTCCGGGGCTTTGATCAATTGTTCATTAGCAATCAGGCGCATGGGGGTGTGGAAACGTAGCCGGATGCGATTGGTACTCCCCAGACTTTTGTCGAGTCGGTCAACCGCCGCGCTGACTGCCGTTTCATCAACGAAAATGGTGGGGGAATGCACGAGATTTTCACCCTCTGCCAGAACGCACTCACTGCGGTCATTGAGTGAATCCACTGACCAGACGTGGCGCAAAGCGAATTTGCCGCGTCCCACTCCAACGCCTTCGCGTCCTGCCTCGGCAACCGCGAGGAGGAAGTAAGGTAATAACCGCAACGTGTCGCCAAAGAGCGTGAGTCCGAATGTGAAACGCTGCTGGGCGTTGATGAACCCATCACGGTGTTCTGTCAGCGGCGGGACGATGGCGTACCCGCGCCGTTCATCGCCCGGATGCTCGTTGGCGGTCAGCAGCCAGCATACAGGGCAAAGCGCCACATGCTCTGGCGACGGCGTGCGGGTAGCGTTTGCTTCGGGACAGTAAGAACGGCGCATGATATTACCGAGTGCGCCGCGCAGTTGGCTACCGGCACGGTAACCGGCAAGATCGATGGGAGCGAGGGCTTCACAGGTGAACCGAAGGTGGATGAGGGTTAGCATGGTTTGGTTTTGGATCAAAATACTACGGCTAATAACCGATAGTTGCATCGTTGTACCGACGTTTGAGATCAAGCCCTGCTTCGGAGTCGTAGTAAGCGTTTACTTCTTTGAGGTGGTGATCATCGCTTTCTCTGACTAGTCCCTGATTTTTCAACATAGCATACTGGCCCCAACGCAGCGACACAAAAAGTTGACTT
>CAIQQO010000470.1 GCA_903873965.1 uncultured bacterium | reverse complement strand
CCGCTGACTCTGTGTCAGCCGCGAGGTGATACACATAACCTTCAACTACTCCGTTCACGTTTCACGTTTTAGAATGATGCCAGATCGCTGAATAATTCCATGTCCCATATCGTTATTGACGTCAGGTCGCTTCAAACACCCAACTCGCGCGAGCGCGGGATTGGCTATCTGACGCGCGGCTGGTTGCGCGAGTTCCTCAAGCTGCCCTGTCCGCACAAGGTCAGCCTGTTGACTGACCCACGTTTTGATCAGCCAGACATACCGCTGCACGGCAGTTTCTGGCAGGTCTTGCCTTTCCAGAGCTTTGACCGGTTGCACATTCAACCCACTCTGGCCGACGAGTTGGTCGCCAGGGAGCGCACCGAGCGCTTTCTGCTGGAACACAACGCCGATCTATTCCACATGACCAGCCCGTTCGAAAGCGAAGTCGTGACGGGATTGCTCCCCTTGGTTTGTCGCACCGTGGCCACGTTCTATGACGCCACCCAGGTCGTATTTCCCGATGAGTGCTTGAAGCCCGGCGGGCCGGATTATGTGCGCGCCTATCATGCCAAGTTGCAGGCGCTGCGCGATTGCGACCGAATTGTGGCCATCAGCCGCTGGTCGGCTGGTGACTTGCTGCGCTTTACCAGTACGCCAATCGAACGAATTGAAGTCATACCACCGGCAACTTCGTGGCAAGCTGACTCTGTGTCAGCGGCTGACAACGAGTCAGCGGCTGTTGAGAGCGCGTGGCTGCAACGCATTCAACAGCCCTACCTGCTGGCTGTGCTGGGCGCCATAGCCATCAAGAATGTGGAACGGCTCGTGGCAGCGTACAGCCTGCTGCCCGCCTCTTTACAGTCGCAATATAAGCTGCTCATTGTTTACCGCATTCCCAACGAGTACCACCGGCGCGAAATTGAGACGTGGCTGCGGCGCTATGCCGCTGCGGAGCGCGTCGTGTTTACGGACTATGTCGCCCGCAACGAACTGCGGTCACTCTATCAGCATGCGCTGGCTATCGTTCACCCATCCCTGTACGAAGGCTTCGGCATGCCTATCCTGGATGCCATGGCTACTGGCAAGCCCGTGATTGCCTCACACAGCAGTTCCATGCCGGAAGTCGTTGGCGACGCCGGCCTACTGGTAGACCCTTTGAACCCCGCGGACATGGCCGCTGCGATGGCGCGCATGCTGAGTGATGCTGCTTTACGGCAACGCCTAAGCCACAATGCCCTGATCCAGGCGCAGCGCTACGACTGGCAACGTTCAGCACAAGCCATGCGCGGTGTTTACGAACGCACGCTGGGCGCGCCTGAATCCACGGCTATCAAGCTAACGCGCGCCGGCGCGGACACGGAAAGAAGTCATGCTGCGCTCCTTGGCGCGCTTGCCGATGTGACGGACAGGCGTTATGCGCCGCAGACGCAAACCAAAATCCCCGGGCTGGCCTGGCTGCGCCAAAACCTGACATCGCACCTGCGTGAACCCTACTTCGATATCATGGTGGAGCGGCAGACGCTGATTAATCAGGCTATCGCGCGGCGTATTCAGACTATGGCATGGCAGACAGATGATGACACTCAGCCGGTACCTGCACGCATCCCGATTGTTGATAGCCCCGAATGGCGTCATGGCGAGAGATTGGGCGTGGATTTCTTCCGCAATCTCTACGATGTCTTCATATTAAGTACCATAAATGGCGATGAATCACAACAGCTGAAACAATTGCGCATAATCGCTCGTATACAACAACTGGCTCGGATGGTAACTTATCTGCATCGACAAGCGGAGTCGCTTGCGGATGAGGAGTACCTGCTTAAGCAGTCAGCCATGATCCCTATGCCCTATTCGGTTGAATCGACTGCCCCGGTTGTGGGGCCAGCCATAGCCTGGCTGCGTCGAAGACTCACCGATCGTTTGCAGCGTCAGTTTATCGACGCTGTATTCGGGCAACAGCGTGTTTTTAACCACCTCGTGATGGATTGGATGCGTGCAGGGAAACAGCCCGTACCTGAATCCTGGTTTGGCACGGCGCAAGCCTGTTATGACCTGGCTGCGCCACTACGTGACTATCTCGCAAGCGTATCTGGTTTTGCCAAAGCAGGGCTGCAACTGCGGCGGTGCTTCCACTGGCACTTAGTCACGCCGTACATGCAACCGATTTACCAACGTCAAACTGATTTCAACACAATGGCAACGCAGTGTATCGGGGAAATCAATACAAGGCTGTCTGTGGCGTCGTCAAACCAAGATGGACAACGATTTGACCAACGCCGGTTCTTCCGTGACTCGCTAGACCAACTCAGCCAGGCCGCTGACTCTGCGTCAGTCCCTGATCAGGCTGATTTTCCTGACCATTTCCGCCTTGCTGTTATGCAACTGCTCCAACGCCTTAATACTTGTATTGGTTAACTCGTAACTCGATGAAAAACATGCACCTACCAATGACGCATCACCATTCACGTCTCACACATCTCCTTTCACGTTTTACGTTTTACGTTTTACGCTTTACTCATGCTGTCCTAGCCGCAGCGCTTGTGGCATGCCTCTTCAGTGTCACACCGGCACATGCTGCCAGCGTCGTCCGCTATGTGGCGCCAAATGGATCCGACTCCAACGGTGCATGTACGACACCAAACTCGCCATGCCGAACCATCCAGCGCGCCGTTGACACCGCCGCCAGTGGCGATACCATTCTTGTTGCTGCCGGCACCTACAGCACTGAAGGTTGCGCCGATCCCATCTCGCACGTGGTCTGCATCAGCATGAAGAACCTGACCTTGCTGGGCGGCTACACCACCGGCTTTGTCACGGCTGCCAACCCGGTAGCCAATCCAACGATTATTGATGGCAGCGGGGTACGGCGCGGCATGCGGGTTAGGGATATTGGGGCAGGACTATGGCTGGAAGGCTTCACGATCCAGAACGGTTATGTTAAAGGCGCGAATTCCAACTCTGATGCAGACTCTTATGCTTTTGGCGGCGGTTTGTACGTGCTTACCATCACCAGAACCTATTCGATCAACCTGCATCATATCGTGTTCAAGAACAACAAAGCCGTTGGCGGCAACACCACCAAATCCTATGGTGGGGCCGGCGCAGGTGGCGCCATCGCCATTGCTAACGTCAAGAGCGTCGCGCAGTTGGCGGATGTCACCTTTACCGGAAATCAAGCACTGGGTGGGAGTGGTAGCGCGCGCGGTGGTGACGGTTTTGGCGGCGCTTTGTGGACGGATAGCAGTATTTCCGGTAGCGGGCTTGTTTTTGACAACAACCTGGCTCAGGGTGGCACGAGTACTGGTTCAGGTATGGATGGCGGACGCTTTGCCGACGGGCTGGGCGGCGCCGTCGGGTGTGCGGCAGGCAGCACATGCAACTTTCAATTCATTAGCGCCAGTAACAATACGGCAAAGGGTGGATCAGCCACCAACAGCGGCGGCGCGTTTGGCGGGGCATTTTTCACAGAAGATGGCGTCCTGGGCGTGAAAGACAGCTCGTTTCGCGCTAATCTGGCCGTGGGTGGATCGGGAACCAACACAGATTGGGGCGGCGGCCTGGCTGAGGGCGGTGCGTTTCAATCAATGAACTCGATCGTTTCACTCGACCGCGTGGAAGTAATATCGAACACGGCCAGGGGCGGCAATGGAACCACCCTTACCGGTTCCGCTAACGGCGGCGGCGCAGCATTTACAGGGTTTACTTCAACCAGCCTGTCGGTGAGTATTCTCAACAGTGTTTTTGCAGCGAATGTGGCTGAGCCGGGCACGGGCGCCAGCCCGCGGGGCGGCGGTGGCGCGCTGTGGCTGCAGATTCCAACGACCAACATTACCCATACCACCTTTGCT
>CAIQQO010000469.1 GCA_903873965.1 uncultured bacterium | reverse complement strand
TGTGACATGTCGTCAGCAGCAGTGATAAATTCAATGTTGACGGTGTGCACACCGGATAGCGCCAGTGTTGCCGTCACGCCTGTCGTTATGCCGGCGTCGATGATGAGACTGTCATCAATCTTGAGTGTCATATTGCCGCGTTGTTCAACGCTAAACAGATACTCGCCGCCGGGAAAACTGACTGGGCGGCTGAAACGCGCGCTGAATCCCTGTGTGGGACAGTTGGCAGAGCCGGCGTTCCATTGCTTGAAAAGGAAAGCCGACGCAATGTCTTCCGTGCCACAAGAGGTGGTCAGTGTGCTATCACTGAAGTACTCTGCATGCCAGCGCGGACTCTCGGCGGTGAGCCACTCATAAAGACCGCGCGTTTCATTGCCACGATGCCACAACTGGTCGCGCAGATCGAGCGTCCAGCCTCCTGCCTGAAAGGTAGCGCCAGCAGGAAAAGCCCAATGAATATGGAACCAGTTCGGCGCCTGATTGGCATAACCACAAACACTGTTGAACCACCCAGTGCGCAGATGGCCGATCTCTTCGCCAATGGCAAAGCTGTTGCCCACCGCGAGTTTTGGATTTCTCATCAGGTGAACATAGAGAAGATCACCAATGCGGACAGCGACACTGGTGCCATCGTCGCACACGTAATTGATCGTCCCGGGCGCGGCAGCGAGCAGGCTGTTCGGGGCATGCCCGGCGCTCACATCGCCATCGGAGAGCACATCAATGGCCTTGTACTGTCCCACCACAGTGGCAAAACCACCGTTATGCACAGCCTTCATGCCATACATCATGCTGGTGCCGTCCTGCCACGGGAAGCGGTAAATATCGGGTAGCGCGTTACGACGACGGGAAGGGTCCATGTTCATCTTAGCAGAAGCGCTGAGCACTCTGGCCGGGACTTTGTCCAGCAATGCTGAAAACCCGGAGGTTCCCTCAACTGCGCTGGCCCATGTGCCATTGGCGTTGCGGGTCGCTAGAACCAGACCCATCCAGGCTTGCCCATCTTCAAGCGAAAAGCTCTGTCGACTATCCGGCGGGGCATCGAATCCGACCATGGAGATGAAGTACCAGCCGCGATTCAGATGCGAACCGGTCACGCTGTAGTAAGGATGCAAAGTGAGTGTGGTCGCAGCCTTGCGGAATGCAGAGCGAACCGCCCGTTCCAATACGGGGCTGAGGGTGGTTGTGCCAGGAACAATGATGATCTCGCCGGGTGCAGGGGGCGACGCGTATGCCGTTCTGGCTGCCGACTCGACGTAGCGCGACTGTGCGCCGACCCGCACTCCTGAGTCTGGGGCATTGGCCTGAACGGAAAAAAGCGCCATCGCCACAGCAGCGATAAGCACAAACAGCACGCGTAGTGATTGAGCCATGATAGGTTATCCTTTTGCGGCTCTTATTATATTCTAATTGGTTTCAAATGGGATAAACGTGTATTTGATGAAATCTGCCAGCATCCATGTCTGAGTGACCACAGTCGCATTACCACGACGCCATATCTGGTCTGCAAGATTGAGTGTCCACCCGCCAGCTTGGAACGTGCCTGCGGTGGTCAACGCACTGGAGAATGACCAGTGAACGTGGAACCAACTGGCGCCCTGGTAGCCGTAGCCACAAGGGTCACTAAACTGGCCGGTTTGAAGCTGTCCTATCATTGCGCCCTGTTGAAAGGCATGGCCGATGACGAGATTGGGATTAGGTGGATTGGACACCAGGTGCAGGTACATGAGGTTGCCAATCTGTATGGCGGTATTGGTTATACCCGCGCATACGTAGCTAATGGTGCCACTGGCTGAGGCAAGCAGTTTGTTTGGCGCGTGACCGAGCGCCGTGTTGCCATCCGAGAGAAAATCAACAGCTTTAAACGTGCCCCTGAATGGATAACCGCCGGCGTGGACGCCCAGAAAGCCATAGAACATTTTCGTGCCAGGCTGCCATGGGAATCGGTATGTCGTTTCCTCTGGTGTGAGTGGTCGGTGGTTGGGTAACAACCCGGCGCGTGCTTCAGCATCCAGATCGCCAGAGGGCACCCGAGCAAGCAGTGTTTCAAAACCCGGTTGTCCCTTCAACGTGCTGGACCATGAGCCATCCGGGTTTGACATCACTAGCGCAAGACCCACCCATACGGCGTTTTCCAGCGACCATAAGCCGTAACTCGACTGTGAGCCGTCCAGAAGTTGCGTAAAACCCGCAATCGAGACAAATGCCCATGACCCCGGAAGCCGGCTTATTGAGCCTACGGTGCGTGAGTCGAACGGGATGACACAGGGGACGGTTGCCGCGTTGCCGGCACATGGGTTGGCGCGAGCTTCGGCGCCTTGCACCGCTGTAATGGCGAAATAGGACGCTCCACCCATGTCGGCAGCAGTAGCGGTTTGAAGTGCCACAGAAAGCGCATCCTGCACGGCTGCATCTACGGCCACTGTCCCAGGGACAAAGGTGATGCCAGAAGCAGCCTGTACAGGCGCATAGCATACGCTCATCAGCATCATGAGCACGGTTACGAACACGGTCACATAGCGAACGCGCGGCATGTTATCGCTCAACATGCCGCCATTATTGCAGTTGTGTTTCTGGTGTCAATACGCCGATGTGCCCAACGTCTCAATGACTGAGAGTACTCAATTGGCCGGAATATAGGTGACTGACGGGCGGGCAAACTGTGCCACAGGCAACACATCGACAAGTTCGTACTGGCGCGAGCCAAGCCCAAGTTGTTCGCCATACTGGGTGACCAGATACGGGTCTTTGTAGGGGCCGTGCAACTGCCGGAAGGGATGACCTTCGCGCGTGTGCACTTCCATCACGGTGGGCAGATTCTCTTCGAGCAACGGGAAGTTGCAAGTCGCATCGAGCACGGCCTGATCAATCGCCACGATGTCATCCGATCCAAACACGCCGGCGTCGGCCATGATCGGCATGCTGGTGAATCCGAAGCAATCGCACACTGGCGTCATGTGTGTGGCCAGGCTGATATGGGTAGCCTTGCCCGGCGCAAACGTCCCGAGCGATACGGCGACGCTATAGGCACAGGCTTCCTGGAAGGCATAGAAGTTGACTGGATCGATCTTCAAGCTGCCGGGCGGGGCCGCCTGTAGACAGCGCCCGCACTGGTTGCACTGCTCAAAGTGCATGTGTAGATCGCCAGGGTGATGCTTATCCTCAACCAGTGCGCCGAACGGACAGGCTTCCATCACTCGCTTGACATCGTCGGCAGCGGGGCACTTGTCGGCAAACCAGTATGGATCAAAATGCATCGTATCGTGAATAGCGCCGCGCGTCTCGCCGACGACGCAACCGAGCGCCAGGTTCTTGAACGCTGCGCCAAAGCCACATACCGGATGGCCTTTGACGTGCGCCAGGTTGAGCAGGAACGTGGCATCCTCTATCATCCCGGCCACTTTCCACACCTTGATGTTCTTGAAGGGGCGCTCGTGCTCGTAGTAATACTTCTCGTCGATGCCGGCAGTGGGATATACCGGGCACCCCAGCACGTCGGGGGAATAGCCGCGTTCCTCAGCAGCGCGAATGTCCCACGATACATCGGTGACGAAAGGCTTGCCGCCGCCATCTTTCACGGCCTTGACCAGTTTGCGCACAAACACCGGGTGGACGGTTGAATAGCTCAAGGTGTGACCCGTATGCATCTTAATCGCCACGGTTTCGCCTTTGACCCGATCGCGGATGTGCAATTGATCGATGATGAGATCGAGCTTGGCCGGCAATGTCTCGCACGCATCCAACCGCGCCTGCCGCGCCGAACCAAAGAAAACTTGACTTGGCATGATGAACCTCTTTGTAATGTGTATATAACCAGGCGCTATTTTGGACGCAATGCCAGAAATACGCAAAGGACTTCGTTTCTTCTAAATGACCCGGTCATTGCCGCCATCGACCGGAATCTGCGCGCCAGTAGTTTTAGCGAACAAGGGGCCGCACAGTTCGGCGGCTAATTCGCCCACGTCACGGCTGGTGATCTCCACTTTCAACACGTTGTTCGTTTTGTACTGCTCCACCGTCAGCCCGTAATGAGCTGCGCGCGCATTGAGTGCTTCTTCTGTCCACAATCCAGTGTCAAAAATCTGGTTCGGGTGCAGCACATTGATGCGGATGCGATCTGCCCCCCACTCAAGCGCCGTCACGCGCGCCAGTTGGGTCAATGCTGCCTTGCTGGCCGAGTATGCCGCAACACCGGGGCCAGGCGCCGGGACGTTTTTGCTGCCGATGATAACCACGCGCCCGCCGCGCGGGGCCAGCTTGAGCAACGGGTGCGCCTCGCGCAACAAAGTCACGTTGGCATCCAGGTTGACGCGCATCACCTTGTCCCACTCAGCCAGGCTCAAGCCCGATATGGGCACTGTCTTGCCGAAAATGCCCGCATTGAGCACCATCAGGTCAAGCCCGCCAAAGCGCCGCACACCGGCTTCGATGGCGTTGAGCACTGCGGTTTCATCGGTGATGTCGCATTCAATTCCCAGAAAATTCTTGTCTTTCAGCATCGCGGCGTCGCGCACTGGTTGCAGGTCAAGCCCGATGACGGCTGCGCCGCGCGCCAGCATCGATTGCGCACACGCCTTGCCGATACCGGATGCCGCGCCAGTGACAAGCGCCACCTCGCCTGCAAACGCGGCCGGCTTGCCGGCACGTTTGAGTTTGGCCTGCTCAAGGTCCCAATACTCCATCTCGAAGATGTCCCTTGCCGGGAGTGCCTGCCAGCCTTCCAGCTTGTCGGCGCGCGTGATGATATCGATCGTATGCTGGTAAATCTCAGCGCCAATTGCGGCATCTTTTGCACTGCGTCCTGCCGAGATCAAGCCGAGTTCAGGGATGAGGATGATGCGCGGCGCAGGATCAAGTATCACCAGTCCCGCAGCCTGGCCGGCCGCATTCTGCGCATAGTACGCCTTGTACTCCTCGACATAGCGCGCCACGTCACGCCCGAATAGCGGTATGCGCTTGGTGCGGATGACGTGATCGGGCGTGGCAGGGCCTTGTTGTGACAGCTTCGCTGCATCGGGGCGCTGCACAAAAGTTAGGATGGCTGGATCACTATAGGTTGCCAGCAGCATCGGCACACCCGCGGCCTTCGATACATCGGCGCGCAGCGCTGCGATATCACGCGCGTGCACGGCAGAGGTCGGCGCGGTGCCTGTCGAGGTAGATTCGGGTACGGCGTCACTTACCTGCGCTTGCAGGTACTGTTCTGCGCGCGCCACCAGTTCAATGTGGCGTTCGTAAGATTCGCGCGCCGTGTTGCCCCAGGTGAACAGCCCATGATTCATCAAGACCATGCCTATGGTCTTGTCGGTGTGTTGCGCCGGGAACTGTCGCGCCACTTCACGCGCAAGGATGAACCCAGGCATGACATAGGGAATCACCACAACCGAGTCGCCAAAGCACGCACGGATATGATCGAGCCCGTGTGGCGTGTTGGTCAATGCGATCAGCGCATCCGCATGCGAGTGATCCACCCATTTATAGGGAAGCACTGCATGCAGAATTGCTTCGACCGACGGCGCTGGCGCGGCAGGGTCGAGCGTCGCCACGCGCAACTCGTTGGCCATTTCGATATCAGTCAGCGCTTCCAGTTGCGCCAGCCGCAGCATGTGGCTCAAGCGCACCGGAGCGAAGCCGGGGGCTTCGATCGTCGCCAAGTCCCAACCACTGCCCTTGATGTACAGCACCTCTTCATCCTCGCCAAAGATGTTGCGCCGCACACCCTTCACAGATGTATTACCGCCACCGTGCAATACGAGCGTGGCATCACGCCCCAGCAGCCGTGATGTATACACGCGGCGCGCCAGGTCGTCGGTCAGTTGTTCATAGTCAGTTTCATTCAAGAGGGATTTCATTTGGTCCTTCTACAGTCGGTTTTGTATGTCCATGATACCCGGAACGCGCAACACGGCATGAGCTACAAAAGCATGCGCAAGGCAAAACGTGCCGCAGCCTGGACATAATCTTTTTCGACGGCATCTGTGCTGATCCGAACCAGCGTTGCGCGGGCGCGCGCATCGCCAATACGCCCAAGCGCCTTGACCATGTACTGGCGCACCTGTGGCATCTGCTCAGTCCCCAATTGAGTCAGCAGTAGTTCAACGGCTTCGCGCGCATGCAGCTTCCCTAATCCCGATGCAGCCAAACGACGCACGTTGCCGTCCGCGTCCGCCAGCGCCGCAATCAGTTCGGGGATAGCCTGCGGCATGCCGGACTCGCCCAGTTCGTACACATGTCTCATTCGTGTTTTGCTGCTTGATGACGCGCCGCGTTCACCGTTGGATGTTGCATCGCCATGTTCGATCTTCCACGCCTCAGCCACGCAGCGGACCACGCCCCAGTCCATCGTCTCGGGCAGACCGGATTTGATTGGAGCGAGATAAGTCACCGATCCGACCGACTCAATCGCGGCACGCACCTGGTGTTGCACGCCGGCAGAAATCACCTGGTCGATATTGACGCGCCGCGCAATGATTAATTGCGCCAGGTGTGTATACACTGTGCCGGGTGTCAACATGCGTTGCGCCGCGATCTGGTCAGGCGTCAGCCCTTGTTTCAGCAATTGCTCAGTGAATGCCACTGTGCTGCCGGCTTCTTTCTGCGCTTTGATCCGCTGCACCGCAGCCGGTTGTACGGCGCGCAGTTGCACGTCGATGGCCGCGCGATTCTTCAACGCCACCTCGCCGCGCGCGGTCAACTTGAGCGTCGGGCGCGTGCCGCCCACCTGCTTAAGGTGCCCACTCTCAACCAGTTGCACCACCAGCGACTCGATTTCCGTGGCATATAGCGAGGCAAATTTACCGTAGTTGCGATTGTGCGTATAGCCTGACTGCGCCATATCTTTAGAGTGCGAGCCCTTCAACACCTGTATCAGCTTGCCCTTGCCGATTTCCCACGACAGTGTTGCGAGCGTGTCCAGCACGATCAATGCCGCGCGTTGCGCTTGCGTCAGCGCCGCGACACTACCCTTGCCTGCTGGCTGGCTCGACATGCCAGCCACGGAGTCGTCGGCGCGCGTCAGGCAGTTATCGCAACACGCGGGCACTCCTGACGCACTGTCGGTGCGGTCGCCAAAATGATCGAGGATGACGCGCCGGCGACAAGCATTGGTTTCGGCGTACGCCACCATGCGGTCGAGTTGTTCCAGTTTGCCTTTGTGGCGATCGATGACCTGCGCCGCAATGGTTTGCAACGCGCGGTCGGACAACGTCGCAGCCTCGATGTTCAACAAACCGCGCGCGCCGTTCGGGCTGCGGCGAATGGCACCGGCCACTTCCAGTTGCTCCAGCGCGACGCGGATCTTGACCTCTTCCACGCCCGTTTCATCCTTGATCGTCGCAAGGCTGATCTCGGGCAAAGTCGCGAGGCAACTATGCACATCGCGCAAGTCTTGCGCCGAGGGGGCATCGTTTTCGATGAAGAACTGGTGCAATGCCGTATCCTTGGCCGAGAATAACAGCACCGCGCGTGCCGGCAAGCCATCCCGCCCGGCGCGACCGGCTTCCTGATAATACGCTTCGAGCGTATTGGGCATGCTGTAGTGCAGTACGAAACGCACATCCGGGCGGTCGATCCCCATGCCGAACGCGTTGGTTGCCACAACGATGGGAATGTCGCCGGCCATGAAAGCATCCTGCACTTCGGTACGCGTATCAGAATCGAGAGAGCCGTGATAGCAGCGCGCATCAATCTGAAGCTCATCGCGGATGAAGTGCGCTACTTCTTCAGCATCGCCACGCGTGCCGGTGTAGATGATGCCTGCGCCTATGTCCTCTGCGCTCAAAAAGTCGCGGATGAAGCGTTGCTTTGCGCTAGCATCGAGCATGGAAAACACTTCGAAAGTGAGGTTGGGACGATCGAAACCCATCACCACGTGCTTTGCATCGGACATGCCAAGCAGGCGCACGATATCACCCTGCACGCGCGGCGTCGCAGTGGCTGTTAATGCCAGCATCGGGGCGATCGGGGTGTGCGCGGGCATATCGCTGGCCTGGCTTGCCGGGCCATTCAACAGCGTGCGCACATCGGCAATGTGCAGATAGTCAGGGCGAAAATCGTGCCCCCACTGCGAGATACAATGCGCCTCATCGACCGTGATCAGGCTGATGGGCATGCGGCGCAAGGCACTCACAAACGCGCGGCTATGCAGCCGTTCCGGCGCGACGAGGACGATCTTGCACTGTCCTTCGGCTATCGCGCGCAGCCGGCGCGGAATCTCACCGACATCGAGGCTCGAGTTGATGAACGTTGCCGCGATCCCGCGCCGCGTCAGGCTGTCGGCCTGATCCTTCATCAACGCGACCAGCGGTGAGACGACCAGCGTCGTGCCAGGAAGCATCAGCGCCGCAAGCTGATAAATCAACGATTTACCCCAGCCGGTCGGCATAACGACCAGTGTGTCATGCCCGTTCAACACATGCTCGATGGCAGACTCCTGCCCGGGTCGAAACGATGTCAATCCAAAGTGTTGTGATAGCGCAGTGTGTAGATTAGTCATGACGTTGTCCTGATTACAGTGAGAGCGCGCCTGAACAGGATCGCGTTTTCAGCATGGTCGATGATGCCACTGTGACCAGCCCGACGCTAAAATGGCGATTGGTATTCCACCCCCGGTAATGCGGCAACACTCTGAAACACAGACGCAAGCGCGGCGAGGGTATAACCCATCTCTTCAGGCGTTGCGCCGGGAAAAGCAAGGATAGAGCGCATCTGATCAGCATAACGGCGTGGAACGCAGTCAAACCCGGATATTTCCTCCAACGCCTTCTTGTCGCTGATGAAGTAGCGCTCGTTCAGAGCATACAGCGCCTGGGTCAGGGCGGTTGCAATGCGTGTCAAACAGCCTACCGTGTTGTACACATCTCCGGCGGTGACGAAGTCACGGGCATGTAACAGGGTAAACTCAGCACTCCACAGCATATCGTTCACCACCCGGGTTTTAAGCGCCGGCGGATAAGATTGAACGAGCTGCTTCAGGCGCGCAATATTGCCATTCGGATCATGTAACGGCACACAAATACTCGTCTCAGCCAGGTAGATGATGCTGTAAAAACCATAGGGCGGTTGTTCTTGATAGTCATGCCGCATGATGCCATGGCCGGCTTCTTCAATCGTGCGTTCGACCTGGTCGATGTTGCGATAGAGCAAGTCCACCTTGCCGGCAGCAGTGTGAATCCGTGCACCACCATTCACCCATAGCCCCCGGCCATAAAAGTCCGTCACGACCGGATTACCATGCGCAGAGACTGCATTGGCAATTGACTGAACAGCGACAATGGCGAACGGCGTGCTTTCGCGGTAATACAGGCCAATGTCGAGGTTTGACTTCTCACGAGCGGTTCCACGAGCATAGGATCCACCCAGGACGACGGCTTCGATGCCTGGCACGTGAGCGAGTGCTCCGACCAGCCGGTCGAGTAACAGACGTTTAGATTCAGGAAGAGCGATGGTTAAGTTCTGCATGACTTTGGCTTGAATGATAACTCTTTCGCCGCAAGAGCACCAAGAAAGAGATCACGCGTTCGTTGAGCCGATTTGGTGTCCATCGTCTCATCATGTTCATCACCTGTAGAGGCCGGGTGGCGCTCATGGAATGCCGGATGATGTAGTCTGAATTGGTTTCAGAGAATCATCCAACTGGTCGAAAATCTCTTCCTGAAAGCGATTAAATGTCATCATCCAGTCATGGATAGGTTTGAGGCCTTCGGCGTTCAACCGATACAGTCTTTGCTGTCCCGAACCGCGCACACTCACCAGTCCTACTTCTTTCAGGACGCGCAGGTGCTTGGAAGCCTGCGGCTGCCTGATGCTGAGCGTTGCAGCAATGTCATTCACCGACCTCTCCCCACGGGCAAGCAGATCGATGACTTGACGTCGCTGTGCTTCCGCGACTGCGTTGAAGACATCTGTTGTAGTTGCAGAACGTGCCACGACATAATCATAGTCTCATATAGGAATATGTCAACGGCTCTATGCAATGTGGCAGATTTTTGACACGTTTTGTCAACTTTTCTGGTCGTCATGGCTATATATAGATATCTGCGATCTCTGCAATCCGGCAGAAGAACGCCATTGTTCGAAGGAGAATAGCGATGAAAGGAGTAGAGGCCAAGACTAACGACTGGGTAGGTTCGTGGAATATAGACGCCACTCTGGTCAGCCCAAGCGTCAAATTTCCGTCACTGATGACTTTTAACAGCGACGGCAACCTCATTGCTGATGAAGTACCAAGCCCGCTTGAAACTTCAGGTCATGGCGCATGGGTTAAAAATGATGAAAATAACGGCGCCTATACCTTCTATTTCCTCACCGGTGACGCCACCGATCCTGCGAAGTGGACCCGCGGCAAAGTGAGGGGCATGATTATGTACAACCAGCAGACCGATAAGTGGAGTGGCCTGTTCAAAATCACTGCCCTCGATCAGGACGGGAACACTGCCTTTGCTGCTGAAGGC
Organism: uncultured bacterium; assembly: GCA_903873965.1. GTDB lineage: Bacteria > Chloroflexota > Anaerolineae > J036 > Brachytrichaceae > CAIXPS01. The sequence goes on along the minus strand of CAIQQO010000469.1, from coordinate 9,214 downwards.
ACAATGAGCGCAACACGCATCAATGTTGAGCCTTGAGTCAGTTCAGAAACTTACGGAGAAACCCCATGTTTAAGGATATTTACAGTCCGTTACAGCGATTCATGCCATGCGCTGCACTGGTTGTCTTGTTGATGACAGCCTGTAGCTCACTACCTGTGACCGCTACTGTCGTGCCAGCTTTTGCCAGCCCAACCAGTTCCACCGCGCCGACTGCCGTTCCAGCCCCGAGCGCCACTGTGACTCAGAAACCCGCGACCGCCCAGCCTACCGCGGTCGTAGCTGCTTCCGATGCCGGAACCGTCGTCATCGCGTTCCCGGATGACACTGATACACTCGATCCCGCCAACGCATATGCATTCATGCCGGCAATCGTGATAAAAGCGACTTACCAGACTCTCGTCACCTTTAAGTCCAATAATTTCAAAGAGGTGCAGCCGCTGCTGGCCTCGCAGTGGGAGATATCGGCTGACGGCAAGGTATACACCTTTCTGTTGCGCAAAGACGCCATATTTAACGATGGCGCTCCTGTCACAGCAAAAGACGTTGTTTTCTCATGGAACCGTCAAAAGAATGTGAAGGGCGCTCCCTCTTTTCTCACCGAGAATTTTGCCAGCGTCAGGGCTAAGGACGACTTCACGGTGGTTTTGACCCTGAGTAAAGTTGACCCCTCTACACTCAGCCGGGTGGCCAACATCACATTAAGCATCGTCAACAGTGCTGCAGTGAAGAAACACGGCGGCACGGATGAAGCGGACGCAGACAAGCTGGATTACGCCGGATCATGGCTGAGTCAGCACTCAGAAGGCAGCGGTCCTTATACCCTGGAAAAATGGGAGCGTACGGTGCAGACAGTGCTGGCGCGCAATTCCAAATACTGGGGCGCCAAACCTGCAATCGAGCACGTCATCATCCAGCATATCGCCGATGCGGCCACGCAGAAGTCAGACCTCGAGGCAGGGAAGATTGATATTGCGATGAGCCTGATGACTGAACAGGCAGACAGTCTCAAAGGCAATCCCAAAATCACTATCTCCAATGCCACGAGCGAGATGGAGTTCTACCTTGGCATGAGGATGGACAGGTCGGGCAGCCCCATCAGCAATCCCAAGCTGCAGCAAGCCGTGCGTCTGGCGCTTGATTACGATGGCTTAAAGAGACTCTCAGGTGCGGGCGCAGCGACGCCGGCATCGATGGTTCCGATTGGCATTTTTGCAGCATATCCGGAAGGCAAGGCGATCAAGCGCGATATCGCAGGTGCGAAGAAGCTTCTAGCTGAAGCCGGGCTCGGCAGCTCTCCGGAATTGACCCTGGGATTTTCTGACATGAGCCTTGGCGGTATGGATATCGGTGTCTTGGCGCGTAAAGTCCAGGCGGACCTCGCGGAAGCAGGCATTAAAGTCAAACTGAAGGGGAGCGAAAATGGCGCGTTCATGAATGACATCTTTAGCGGGGTGTCCGACTTCAACCTGTGGGTATTTGGTCCTGATTATCCGGATCCTGGCAATTATTTGTTAATGCTGCCTACAGGTATGGTGGCTTCCTGGTACGCCTGGACGGATGTCAATGCCGAAAAGACGATCCTTGATCTACGCAAACAGGCAGAAGCCGAGATGCAGCCCGAAGCGCGCGTCAAGTTGTTTGCCGCCATCCAGGATTATCTACAGCAGCACGGGCCATACGCGCCGTTTCTGCAGCCCGGCGTCCATATCGGCGTAAACAACACGGTGAAAGGTTTTGAGTACAGCCCGCTCTGGTTCATCGACGTGTCGCTGTTAAGCAAATAGCCGTTTAGCCATGGGGTGCAGCGTCACTCGATTCTGCGCCCCATAAGATGCAATCTTGTCAACTTTTTGACAAAAAAGGTCAGCTTTTCGGATTGTCGCTTTGATATATATGCGGTATCTCCGCAATGATGCGGAAGATTATGACAGACCGAAGGAGAATTTGAGATGAAATCCGCTAGAACACTCTTGACCACGCTTGGTGCTATTCTTTTGACTTTTGTGGCACTCATAGCCGCACTGGTGGTTTCCAGATCGTCAGTCGATGCCAAGACAAACGACTGGGTAGGTTCGTGGAATACGGAAGTATTAATACCAAACCTAAACGTTATGTTTCCGGCATTGATGACATTTAACAGTGATGGCAATTTGATCGCCGATGAAACCCCGAGCCCGCTTGAGACCTCTGGACATGGCGCCTGGATCAAAACAGGCGGAAATGAAGGCGCTTATACCTTCTATTACCTTGTCGGTGACGCCGCTGATCCGGCTAAGTGGACTCGCGGAAAAGTGAGTGGGAGCATTAAGCTCAGCCCGCAGGCCGATAAGTGGAGTGGCCCATTCAAGATCATCGTTCTCGATCAGAACGGGAACACGACCTTCTCTGCAGACGGGAAAATGAGCGCGACGCGCATCAATGTTGAGCATTAATGCGCAGTCAGGAAAAAGGGATCGACCAGGAGAATTCGCTATGAACATTAACAAGTATATTGTGACGATTTTAGGCGCGGCTGTGCTGGCAGTGTCCAGCGGCATGTCCCAAAGTGTACTGGCTGAGAAGCCGAAGCCAATCGCCGAGTTGGTACGTGTGATTGACACATCACACCAGGGATTTACCAGCGTGACCTCCGTCGCCATTGACGCGGAACAGAATGTCTATGTCACCGATAACTCGGAGGCTCAACGTGTCTTGAAATACGATAAGCGCGGACGCTTCGTTCGGTCGTGGGGTGGCCCAGGCAGTGGGCCGGGACAATTCATTTTTATACCTCCAAATCCGGATGCCGGCCCTACCGCAGGCTTCCTGGCACTGGACAGCAAGGGATACGTATTCGTATCAGATGCCTACAACTCCCGCGTGCAGAAGTTTGACTCAGACGGCCATTTCATCATGCAATTCGGCGCGTCCGGTGATGCAAACGGTCAGTTTGATCCACCATGCGCAGGACCGATCTATATCGACAAACACGACAACATCTGGGTCAGCACGTTTCCCCGAGTACAGAAGTTCGATCGGCAAGGGCACTTCCTGGCGTCCTATGGCAGCGCGGGAAGTGCGAACGGGCAATTCATGGGGGCGGCACTGGGGGCAGTTGATAAGAAAGGGAATCTGTTCATCGCCGACTTGTTTAATGCCCGCGTGCAGAAATTGGATGCCAATGGACATTTCCTGAAGAGCTGGGGGACGCCTGGCACTGGGGACGGGCAATTCTTTATGCCGGTGGGCATAGTCCTGGATGACCAGAGCAGGCTGTTTGTTGCTGACAACAGCAACCGCATCCAGATCTTTAACACGGATGGCCAGTACGTTGGCCAGTGGGATGCGCCTGGTAAAGGATACCCGGCTTTCGGCGCTATAGCGGGAATTGCTGGCGACCGTCAGGGCAATATCTACGTTGCCGATAGCGAGCACGCTGCGATCTATGTCTTTCGCGTACGCCCATCCTGATCCGATCTGTGGCCGCACTCCTTAATCAACAACAGGGCGTCTTGTGGCGCCCTGGTTGTTTTTCCATCGGTTCATTAAAACCAACAGGAGTGATAAGGCGCCGGTCTTTAGGAACTTACCATCCCGCGTGCCATCGCCCGTTCAGAGGCCCAGTCGTTGAGCGTCTCAGGAACCGGCTTCACTTCCTCGTTCGGGCGGCGGATAAGGCCAAGCGCCTCGGTGGGACAGGCCGGCACACAGACGCCGCACCCCACACAACTGACCGCGTTGACATGAGCAACGCCATCCACGGTTAGCGCGTTGAACTGGCAGTACTTGACGCACTCCTCACACCCCGCGCACGTGGCCTCGTCCACCTGATTGACAAAGGCCGAACTGGCCACGACGTTGGCCTTGCCCAGTTTGGCCATGCCGCGCAGGATGGCGCACGAACACGTGCAGCAGTTGCAGATGTAATAGATATCCTTCTGGTTATTACTCACCGAATGCACCAACCCGGCATCAGCCGCGCGGCGCAGGGTGGCCAATGCTTCGTCATGGGTCATGGCATGCAGTGTCGGGCTGCCATCGAAGGCGCCAGGGCGCGAGCTCATCACCATGCAGATGTCGACCGGGTGCCCGCACGGGTCGCCGATCAGCGCCTTCTGCTTGCGGCAGATACAGTCCTGCACTGCCCATGCCTGCGCTGCGTCAACCAGGTCGGCTGCGGTTTCGTACGGGCGTACTTCAATCGTGCTGCGGATACTCCGACCCACTGGGACAACGCGATGGAACTGTGGCTTGATCATCAGCGACGTGCTGAAGGCCGCCTGGAAATAATCCTCGAACAAGCGCGCCATTTCGGCGTCCATGTTGTTGACCTGCATCTCATAGATGCCGACTACGAACGGCATCAAGCCGTATGCAAGCGCGCGTTCTCCGCGAACCGCCATGATCAACCCGCGCCGCGCCATCTCTTTCAACCGCTTGCGCAACTGGGCCGGGTCGCCCCCAATGCGCGCCGCAATCGCTTCCGGGCTTTCAGCATCCGGACGAAGTTGAGCAGCCAGACCCGCTTCTTCGGGTGAAAAGATACGCGCCAGCAGGCGCAATTCCGCGCCATCCCGGGTTGGCGGAAATCCATTGGGTAATTGATCCAGGCGTTCCGCCAGAAGTTTGTACGGTGTGAAATCCATAATGTGCCTCCACAGCAGTTGAACTATACATCGTACAGGCACAAGTTGTTGCCCGGTGATGATGACAAAGGACCGATGCATCCCGCGTTGAGTTACATCATTGCGAAGGTACTGATGATCCGCGGTACCATCGAGGTCACGATGGTAGACGGCCTGGTGCCCGAATATGCTCTGTCTGCGGAGCGTTACTTTGGACCGGAAGGCGCAAAGGCATGGTTGGGACAAGTAGCCGGCATGGGCATCAAGCAAATGGTGCGCGTCGCGGTAACTCCTACCTGGGTTGGCATTCTTGACTTTGATAAGCGCTACCCCAGCGCCATCGAAAACGCCATCGCGGCGATGCAGCCTGGCTAGAAGAGTAAAACCGGCAAAACCTGATTTCTCTGACAGGTGCATGGCGTATGCGTTATGCGCCTGTCGGAGTTTTGCAGCATGCGGGGGCAATTATCATGGGATCTGGCTATTTCCGCTTTATGTTGGGCGAATTTGAATGTGCTTGTCTGCTCGATGGCTATGTGGATTACCCGGTTCAGAATCACTATGCCAACATCCCACGCGAGCAGGTGGATGTTGAATTGCGCCGACGCAACCTGCCTGTTGATGTGGTTACCACCCCTTACACCTACCTGTTTGTCAACACAGGACGGCACCGGATACTGGTGGATATGGGCGCGGGCACCGTGATGAAAAGCACAGGGCATCTCACGCACTCGCTGGAAGCCGCTGGAATTGAACCAGCGAGTATAGATACGGTGATCATCAGCCACGCCCATCCGGATCACATCGGCGGCACGCTGGATGAGCACGGCGCGCCTATCTATTCCAACGCCACTTACTACATCGGCAAAGATGAAAGGGACTTTTGGTACTCTGATCTGGCATCGACCAAGACGCCGGTAATCTTTGTCAAAATCGCGCGCAGCAACCTCGATCCGCTCAAGGAACGGACGGTCATTGTGGATGGGCAATGTGAGGTCGTTCCAGGTGTTTGGCTCATGCCTGCGCCTGGGCACACGCCCGGTCACATGGTGGTGGAATTCCGTTCTGGGGCGCACAAGCTGCTCTATATCAGCGACACCGTGTTGCAACCGCTGCACCTGGAAGAACCCGGTTGGCTGCCAATATACGACATTCTGCCCGACAAAGCGGCTGTCAGTAAACACGAGGTCTTCGACAGGGCAGTGAAGGAGCATCTCCTGGTGCTTGGTCAGCACTTTCAACCCTTCCCCAGCCTAGGCTACGTGGAGAAACAAAGCACTGGTTGGAAATGGACGCCGATTTCGATCGCAGCAGGAGCGGTTTGCCTGACAGAATTCCAGACACAAACCAAGCAGGTTATCGGGTAACTTACCGTCATCGAAGCGGTCACGCCATGGCGTAGGCTATCGCTTGTTCCATCGCCATTTGCCGGCCGTTCGACCATGGCGTCATGTAGGCTGTCCCCTCATACCGACGGCGCGCAGTAGTCATAGCGCGGTCGTAGATGACGCGACTGGCAAGCCGCTGAGTCCATATCGCCGTGTTAAGCCAAAGCAGCAGCGAGTCGGATGGGGCATCTGCCGCGCCATATAGGCGTGCTGCGCGTTCTATGTCGCCGCGCGTTTCGGCAAGTAATGCCATTCCCGCAATCGCCACGACAATCCCTGCCTGTTGGTACAATTCATTGAAGAGCGACAAACCGCGCCGCAGACAGGCATCTGCGCTGTTCAGGTCGCCCTGCCCAATGGCCGCATAACCAATCAGGGTATGCGCCTGTGCCGCGTGTTCCATATCGCCAACCCCAAGATAGAGCGCCAGACACTGTTCGCCATAGTCTCTGGCAGCGCCAAAATCGTCGCGCAGCCATGCTATACGCCCCAGTTCGAGCAAGGCTTCAGCAATGCCAAAGCCCTGGTTCCAATTCATCTTTAGCGTGCGGAACACGGCAAGACTTTCCATGGCACAGACCTCCGCGCGCTCATAACGGCCTTCGCAAAGGTGTGCCTGAACACAGAGTTGCCAGTACATGCCGGTTTCGTAACCCTTACTATCTTTCGATGGCGCAACAGTCCGCGGCGGTGACAAACTGTCTTCGATCAGCGTCAGCGCCTGGGCGGTATTCAACCAAATCATGCCTGCTAATCTCAATACCGGAAATAACGGAATGTCGGGCGCCATATGAATATCAAAAGATCGCCCAAGCAACTCGGCCGCGCCAGCGCTGTTCTGGCGTGCCAATCGAGCCAGGCTTTGATGAATAAGGGAAACCCCCATGCCGAACTTGAAGGCATACTTTTTTGACACAGCGTGCATTTGTTCAAAGATCGTCTCCGCTATATCGAGGTCACCGCGTCCCACGGCCGCAATGCCCTGGTAGAGGAATGATAAACATCGGTCGATGTCTGTATCGAGGTGATCAACAATGGCCACCAGCTCATCAGCATCGGCCGACCAGTGCGCCAGGTTATAACCCGCGTACATGAGTATACCCAGCCACGCACTGAGGCCATTGGCGCGCACACGAATAGAGGAAGTGTCTTCGATGGTTTCGTGTTTGTCGCGCCAGAGTCCCTCCTTTAGCCAGCCCATCGGCTCAGCCAGACCACCGTAATGTGGCGCGATGTTGGCGTACGCACAAGCCAGGCGCAGGCCGGTTTTCGATAACCACGTACTGTCATAGTGAGTGCGCGACCATGCCATTAGATGGCGAACATTGCCCAGTTCTGCCATTAGCCGGCTGCGCCAGTCATCATGGATGAATTCCAAGTTTTCCTGCTGAGTCATGTTGGTAAATAACTGGATGACATACTCAGCCAGGCGTTGATGTTCAACGCGCACAACGGTATCGTCGCGCTCCTCTTGTTTCTCCATCGCATATTGGCGCACTGTCTCCAATAGGCGATAGCGCGTATGCTCTGTTTGCATGTCTGCCACTACCAGCGATTTGCTGACCAGGCTGATCAAGAGCGGCAGGATGTCGGCTGAACGAAGAATGACCGATGTGGCCCCAGGGTTGGCTACTGCGACGCTGTCGGGATAACCTATGTCGGCTTGTTGGCCGCCTGTCCGACCCGCGGGTTGTGCGCCGGTCGCGGCATAGTCATCGGCGCATACGGCTTGCGCCAGTTCTGCCGTACAGCCATCAACAAACACTGCCAGGCGAGACAACAGGATGCGCTCGTTTTCGGTGAGCAGGTTGTAGCTCCAATCCAGCAATGCGCGCAGTGTGCGCTGGCGTGGTAGGCTTGTGCGCCGGCCATTCGTCAGCAAAGCAAAGCGATCATCGAGCCTTGATTCGATCTCCTGGACGCTCATGGCGGCCGTCTGCACCGCCGCCATCTCGATCGCCAGCGGGATGCCATCCAATCGCGCACAGATATGAATCACCATCATGGCATTGACGCTGGTCAGGCGAAAATCGGGACTGGCAGCTGTCGCCCGGTCAACAAATAATTGAATAGCCTCATACGTCTGCGCTTGTTTGAGCAGGTGCTCATGGACGTCTCCATCCAACAGGGATGCAGTGCCATCGGGCATTTGCAACGACGGCACACGCCACACCATCTCGCCGGGGCACTGCAATATCTCACGGCTGGTGGCCAGGATATGCAGGTGAGGGCATGACGACAGCAGAGCATCCACCAATTGAGCACAAGCGAGGATGATATGTTCGCAGTTGTCCAGAATCAGCAGCGAATGCCGCCCTGAGAGGTGATCGATCAAGATGTCCATGGATGTGCGCCCCAGTTCATCCGGCAGCCGCAGCGCCTCTTTCACCGCGCGCGGCACATCGGAAGGATTCGACAACGGCGCAAGTTCAATCAGCCACACACCATCGAAAAACTCGCGGGCAGTCAATGGGTCGCCGGCATCCGAAGCAGCAGACAGTCTTGCTCCCACTTCAATTGCAAGGCGTGTCTTGCCTGTGCCGCCAGCGCCGGTAAGTGTCAGCAACCGCGCCTTTGCTAACAGTTGCGTAACCTGCTCAATCTCACGTTCGCGCCCGACAAAACTGGTCAATTGCACCGGCAGGTTGGTGTACAACGCAGCACCATGGAGCCGTTGTGTTGACATAGGAGACGACCACCGATCTTGCTTCTCATGCGCCACTGTCTTGGCATCCGGCCCGTGCTGGCCGGGGGATTCAAATGAAGCAGATGTCGTCAGTTTGCGGATTGGCGGCACCGGATTCGATGCCGAAGCGAGCTCAATTAACCGTTCCGCCAATTCGGGTTCATGGCGCAAGTTCAGGGCGTCAATGAACCGTGCGCGCACGATCAACGGATCGGGATACCGTTCGCCACTCTCGAGCCGCGTAACGTGTGCACCGGTATAACCAACCTCTTGTCCAAGCGCCCGCTGGGACAGGCGAGCACGTAATCGCAAATATCGCAGCATTTCACCGAATTGGGTGAAGGTTTCATTTTGTAAGTCAGACATCGCATGCCCCCTCCATAGTCACTATCTATTGTAGGTCTTCACCAACAATGCTGCAAGAAAGTGACAAACAGAAATGACAGCGCCAGTCAACATTGACAGCAACGCTTGCTGTATAGATAAGGTTAATGGCGACAGCGTTAGTACCAACTGCCACAGGACAAAGGAGAGCA
>CAIQQO010000468.1 GCA_903873965.1 uncultured bacterium | reverse complement strand
CTGATCGTTATTCTATGGAAATCGCGCAGCCCATTTGAAGCAGCGTGGCAGAGGAAATATGACGATTAAGAAGAATCATCGGGCGTGGCTGGCAGCCGCCATCGTGTTTGCAGGTCTTTCGACAGCATGCAATACGGGTACAGGACCGTCAGCAGGACTCACCCCAGACAGCAGTTCAACAACGCTGATATCACAACAAAACTCATCATCGGTGCGTTCAGAACTCGGGGCATCCGCACCTACGCCTACGGCATTGCCCATGAATGAGCGCATGTTGGTGGATCAAGAAGAAAAGCTGCTGGAAAACATCTATCAGCGCGTGAATCCGAGTGTGGTTTATATCGAGGTGACCGAACAAGTCTCCACACGTCGGCGCGGCTCGGTAACAGTGAGTAGTTCGGCCTCGGGTTTCGTCATCGATAAGCAGGGCCACATCGTGACCAATGATCATGTGGTTGTACAGGCAACTGACATCACGGTGACCTTCTCCGATGGCAAGACCGCCACGGCAAAGGTGGTCAAAGAGGACGCTTCGAATGATCTGGCGGTGATCAAGGTGGATGTATCTGCCGATCAGCTCGTTCCGGTGGAAATGGCTGATTCGAGCCAATTGCTGCCGGGTCAGCGCGTTGAAGCAATTGGCAATCCGTATGGACTTGTCGGCACGATGACCGAGGGCATTATCAGCGCGGTCGGTCGGGCGTTGCCTTCCTCAAAAACATCCGGCGACAGCCTGACAAAGGGCGACATCATCCAGACCGATGCCGCCATCAATCCCGGTAACTCAGGCGGCCCGCTGCTGGATAGTTACGGGTATGTCATTGGCGTCAACACAGCCATCGAGTTGAGTTCATCAGGTATGGGCCAGCAGACAGGCACCGGCATTGGTTTCGCCGTACCGATCAACACCGTGAAACGGGTGGTCGAAGGCATCATGGGTGTTGAGTAATGGTCATGTACTACCGTTACGGCGCGCCAAAATCCGCGATGAAGTAGTAACCACCAGGCGAAGCGGCAATGCCAAATCCAACTTCGGTATAGCGGGCGGACAGGATATTGGCGCGGTGCGGACCGACGTCCGATTCCTGGTTGTACCACATATCAAAGGCATCAGCAGGACCGTCGCCCCACGCCCAGTTTTCACCAGTGATATAGCCTGCAAACCCCGCGCGCGCAATGCGTTGGTGCGCCGTCGCGCCGTCCGATCCGACGTGGCTGCCGTAACCGCGCTGGACGCAATCCTGTGCATGCAACTGCGCAGCTTGTTGTAATACCGAAGCCATCGTCAACGGAGCTACGCCATAGGCGGCGCGTGCTTGGTTATAGGCTGCCAGCAATGAAGCGCGCATGGCATCGGCTCCGCCCACATTGACCGCTTGAATCGGCGCAGGTGGTGGCGCGGCAGCCGCGGCAGAGGCGCTGCGTGATGCCGGTTCGGGCGCCACAGCGGCCTGGACTTTGTTCGGAGTACGCACTTTCTGCGCCATATCAGCAGGATTGGATAATGGCAGAATCAGACGCTGCCCAACCGAGAGCGCCGCAGGATCAACGATCTTGTTCGCCGTGACCAGGTCATCGACACTGACATCGTTTTGCAGCGCAATCTGCGACAAGTTATCGCCAGACTGCACGATATAGACCGTCCAAAAGACGTTTTCGGCATTGGCGCTGCCTGAGATATTCGGGATCTGCAATACCTGCCCCTCATTGATGAGCGCGGCGTTGTTAATATCATTCTGCACCACCAGCGTGGCCAGTGAGACGTGGTATTTGAGCGCGATGGATAACAGCGTATCGCCAGCCACGACCGTATATTCGACGATTGCAGAGGCGGTGG